>NZ_JABULD010000031.1:0-17845 GCF_014060985.1 Pseudomonas sp. MD195_PC81_125 | reverse complement strand
GGTTACGTGCCGCAAGACGGCGCGTTGTTCCCGCACATGACGGTGGCGGCGAACATCGGCTTCGGTCTGGCCCTGACCGGAGCGGCCCCGCACCCCAGCGCATCCTTGAGTTGATGGACAGCGTGGCCCTCGACGCCAACATGGCCCACCGTTGGCCACATGAGCTGTCGGGCGGCCAGCAACAGCGGGTCTCGCTGGCCCGCGCTCTGGCGCAACAACCACGACTGATGCTGCTGGATGAGCCGTTCTCCGCCCTCGACACCGGTTTGCGCAGTGCCATGCGCAAAATGGTCGCGCGCCTGCTCGAAGACGCCGGCGTCACCACCATTCTGGTGACTCACGATCAGAGCGAGGCGTTGTCGTTTGCCGATCAATTGGCCGTGATGCGCAGTGGCCGGCTGGTGCAGTCCGGGCATCCGATGGATCTCTACCGCTATCCGCAGGATGAACAGACCGCGCACTTTCTCGGCGAAGCGGTGGTCCTGCCCGCGCAGATCGAGGCGGGTTGGGCGCATTGCGATCTGGGTCAGGTGGCGGTGAACAGCAACGGTTTCAGTGGCGCCGCGCAAATCATGCTGCGCCCCGAACAACTGCTGATCGCCGAGGTGGCCTCTGACAGTCATGGCTGCCACGCGCGGGTCACCGACCGTGATTTTGCCGGCAACACCTGCACTTTGACGGTTGAACTGAGTTCATCCGCGACGCAGGATCCGGCCCGTTCGATTCTGGTGCGCAGCACCGGTATGCACGCACCGCCCGCCGGCAGCGCGGTGCAGCTGTCGGTGCTCGGTGCGGCGCATGTGTTTGGCCTGAACTGATCAGAGATCGAAGCGATCCACCGCCCGCCGCCCGCTCGTTTGTCATCGCGCACATCGTAGTTGGCGGTGGTCTGGATGTTGCTGTGATGCGCCAGTTTCTGCGCAATCGACAGGTCATGCTCCTCGATCACCCGAGTGATGAACGAGCGACGGAAGTCGTGGGGCATGATCTTCACTCCGACCTGCGTGCCGCGCTGACGGGCAATGTAGTAGATCGCATGCTTGGTAATGCGCTCGCGGGTGATGTGGCTGCCACGGCGAATGCGGTTGAACAGAAAGGCATCGTCGCTCTCGCCTTCCTTGAGCTGCGAACGGCGCAGCTCGAGCCACGCATCAAGCTTGCTGAATGCCCACGCCGGCGCGTACTTGATCAACTGCTTGTTGCCCTTGGCGGTGACGCACAGGCTGCGCTCTGTGAAGTCGACCTGATTCAGGTCCAGGTCCACCGATTCCGACTTGCGCATACCCGTGCCGTACAGCAACGCAATGATCGCCGCATCGCGCAGGCCCTGCGGGCGCGGGTCGGCAGCGCAGACTTCCATCAATTCGTGAATCAACGTGCGCTTGAGATTGCGTCCCTGGGACAACCGTGTGCCGGCAATGCCCTTGACCGAGCGCATCTTCAAAAGATGTTCCTGGCTGATCAGGCTCATGCGCCAGGCCTCATTCATGACGCCGCGCACCGCATTCACATACAACGAAGAAGTGTTCGGTGCGTAGTTGTCTGCGCGTAATGCCGCGACCAGTGCAACAACATCTTCTGGTTGCAAGGCATGCCAGGGAATCTCTTCGACATTCAAGTCTTCAAAGCCCAGGCGATCGGCGGCATCTTGCAGCACGTAACGCATGGTCAATTGGCTGGAGGGCGCCAAACGCGCGAGGTACAGGCTCATCGGGTTGGTTTTTGGAGCGTCGGGGGTTGCAGCAACTAAATCAATCAAACGTTAAACCTTGAGTAAAAAATGTACAGCACTACAACAACTAACAAATGCAATGTACTTGAAGTAAAGAAGGTACTTGAGCTGCACTGTCGGACAAAAAAACTGCGATGGACGGCAGAAGCCTGAACAGCGGCTGTATAAGTGACAGATAAACGATTCGCCAACCGGTTTTTCATGTTCCTTTCACAAAAACCGGCATAACCTTAATTCCCATAGGTTCGGTAGTGGCTATGCCCCAACCTGCCGGGCAAATCGTGAAAAGTCAATCAATCCCCGACGTCATGCTTTTTTTGCCAAGTTATTGATGCAGGAGCGCTTTTCTGTGTCTACGCTGTGGTTGGATCCAACAGTTGCGTGAGTCCATCCTTTTATTTTTTGCAATGAGGTGCCCATGAGTAAGGCGTTTCTCCCCTTCTCTCGCCCCAGTATCGGCGATGAGGAAATTGCCGCTGTCGAGCAGGTGTTGCGCTCGGGCTGGATCACCACGGGGCCGAAAAACCAGGCACTCGAAGAGCAATTTGCGCAGTACGTGGGTTGCAAGCACGCGGTGGCCTTGTCTTCGGCCACCGGTGGGATGCACATCACGCTGCTGGCCCTGGGCATCGGCCCGGGCGACGAAGTCATCACCCCGTCGCAGACCTGGGTCTCGACCGCCAACATGATCTCCCTGCTGGGCGCCAAACCGGTGTTCGTCGATGTCGACCGCGACACGCTGATGACCGACGCTGCACGCATCGAAGCGGCCATCACCCCCCGGACCAAGGCAATCATTCCGGTGCACTATGCCGGCGCAGCATTCGATCTCGATCCGCTGTATGCCCTGGCCGACAAACACGGCATCCCGGTCATCGAAGACGCCGCCCACGCAGCCGGCACGCGCTACAAGGGGCGTCACGTCGGTTCGCAAGGCACGGCGATCTTCTCGTTCCACGCGATCAAGAACATGACCTGTGCCGAAGGCGCGATGTTCGTCACCGACGACGAAGCCCTCGCCAGCCGCGTGCGCATGCTCAAATTCCACGGCCTGGGCGTCGACGCCTATGACCGTCTGACCGGTGGCCGCAAGCCGCAGGCACAAGTGATGGAGCCGGGCTTCAAATACAACCTGGCCGACATCAACGCCGCGATTGCCCTCGTGCAGTTGCAGCGCCTGGACGAAATCAACGCCCGCCGCACCGAACTGGCCACGACCTATTTGCAAAAGTTCGAAGGCCTGCCAGTGCAACCGCTGGCCCTGCCCGACTACGCCCAGCAACACGCCTGGCACCTGTTCATCCTGCGCATCGACAGCGAGCGTTGCGGCATGGACCGCGAAGCCTTCATGAAGGCGTTGCAGGATCAGGGCATCGGCACCGGTATCCATTTCATCGCCACCCACTTGCACACCTGGTATCGCCAGCGTGACCCCGACCTCTACCTGCCCAACACCGAATGGAACTCGGCGCGGCTGTGCTCGATTCCGCTGTTCCCCGACATGACCGGTCAAGACCTTGACCGTGTCGTCGGTGCCATCGCACACATCATGGAAAAACGCCTGTGAAACCTTATCCAATCCGTAGCGTGTCGATCGTCATCCCGGTCTACAACGAACAGGAAAGCCTGCCCGAACTGCTGCGCCGTACCGAGGCGGCCTGCCGCCAGTTGCATCACGATTTCGAAATCGTGCTGGTCGACGACGGCAGCCGCGATGAGTCTGCCAACATGCTTGAAGAAGCCGCCGGGCGTGAAAACAGCCCGTTCGTGGCGGTCATTCTCAACCGCAACTATGGTCAGCACGCCGCGATCATGGCCGGTTTTGAACAGTGCAAGGGCGACGTGGTCATCACCCTCGACGCGACCTGCAGAACCCGCCGGAAGAAATCCCGCGACTGGTGGCCGAGGCCGAAAAAAGGTTACGACGTAGTCGGCACCGTGCGCGGCAATCGTCAGGATTCGGCGCTGCGCCGTTATCCGTCGAAGCTGATCAACCTGGCTGTGCAGCGCTCCACCGGCGTCGCGATGAGCGACTACGGCTGCATGCTGCGTGCCTACCGCCGCACCATCATCGACGCGATGCTCGCCTGCCGTGAACGCAGCACGTTCATCCCGATCCTGGCCAACAGCTTCGCCCGTCACACCACCGAAATCGTCGTGGCCCACGCCGAGCGTGAACACGGCGACTCGAAATACAGCCCGATGCGCCTGATCAACCTGATGTTCGATCTGATCACCTGCATGACCACCACCCCACTGCGCCTGCTCAGCATCGTCGGCTTCGCCATGGCCGGTCTGGGTGTGCTGTTCGCCGTTGCGCTGATCGTACTGCGTCTGGCCTTCGGTGCCGGTTGGGCCGGTGACGGCATGTTCGTGCTGTTCGCCGTACTGTTTGTGTTTACCGGTGGCCAGTTCATCGGCATGGGGCTGCTGGGTGAATACCTCGGTCGCATGTACAGCGATGTGCGCGCCCGTCCGCGTTTCTTCATCGAAAAGGTGTTGCGCAGCCAGCCGGCCGCTCCGGCCCCTGCCGTCACCGTTGATGGTCTTTCTTCTACCGCTACTTCTTCCACTTCCGATCAGGTTCTCTCATGAGTGCAAAAACTGTTGTCTTCGCCTACCACGATATTGGCTGCGCCGGCATTGAAGCCCTGCTCAACAGCGGCTTTGACATTGCAGCAGTGTTCACTCACGCCGATGATCCGAAAGAAAACGCGTTCTATGCGTCGGTCGCTCAGCTGTGCGCCAACAAAGGCATCCCGGTACACGCGCCGGAAGACGCCAACCACCCACTGTGGATCGAGCGCATCGCCAAGCTGGACCCGGAATACATCTTCTCCTTCTACTACCGCAACCTGCTGAGCGAGCCACTGCTGGCCCTGGCCAAAAAAGGGTGCATTCAACCTGCACGGTTCGCTGTTGCCGCGCTACCGCGGTCGCGCTCCGGCGAACTGGGTGCTGGTCAACGGCGAAACCGAAACCGGCGTGACCCTGCACCGCATGGTCAAGCGCGCCGATGCCGGCGCCATCGTTGCTCAACAGCGTGTTGCCATCGAACGCAGCGACACCGGCCTGACCCTGCACGCCAAACTGCGCACCGCCGCCAGCGATCTGCTGCGCGACACCCTGCCGAACATGCTGCAAGGCAAGATCACTGAAACCCCACAGGACGAATCGAAAGCCACCGTGTTCGGTCGTCGCACTCCGGCGGACGGCAAGCTGGTCTGGGCCAAACCGGCCGAAGAACTGTTCAACCTGGTGCGCGCCGTGACCCGTCCTTACCCGGGTGCGTTCTGCGCCGTGGGCGAACACAAACTGATCGTCTGGAGCGCTGAAGTCGTCAAGGGCAACGAAGGTCAGGCGCCAGGTCGCGTGATCAGCGTCGATCCGCTGCGCATTGCCTGCGGTCAGGACTCGCTGGTGATCAACGCCGGTCAGCGCAACGACAACGGTCTGTACCTCAGCGGCCCGCAACTGGCCAACGAACTGGGTCTGGTGGATGGCTCGCTGCTGCGCGGTGCCGAATCCGGTCGTGCGCCACGTCGTACCCGCGTGCTGATCCTCGGTGTCAACGGCTTCATCGGTAACCACCTGTCCGAGCGCCTGCTGCGTGACGACCGCTACGAAGTCTACGGTCTGGACATCGGCTCCGACGCCATCGACCGCCTGCGCAGCCACCCGAACTTCCACTTCGTCGAAGGCGACATCAGCATTCACTCCGAGTGGATCGAGTACCACATCAAGAAGTGCGACGTGGTCCTGCCGCTGGTGGCCATCGCCACGCCGATCGAATACACCCGCAACCCGCTGCGCGTATTCGAACTGGACTTCGAAGAAAACCTGAAGCTGGTTCGCTACTGCGTCAAGTACAACAAGCGCGTGATCTTCCCGTCGACCTCCGAAGTCTATGGCATGTGCCAGGACAAGAACTTCGACGAAGACAGCTCGAACCTGATCGTTGGCCCGATCAACAAGCAGCGCTGGATCTACTCGGTCTCCAAGCAACTGCTGGACCGCGTGATCTGGGCTTACGGCGCCAAGGGCCTGAACTTCACCCTGTTCCGTCCGTTCAACTGGATGGGCCCGCGTCTGGACCGTCTGGATTCGGCGCGTATCGGCAGCTCCCGCGCCATTACCCAGTTGATCCTCAACCTGGTGGAAGGCACGCCAATCCGCCTGTTCGATGGTGGCGAGCAGAAGCGTTGCTTCACTGACATTGCTGACGGCGTTGAAGCCTTGGCGCGCATCATCGACAACGACAATGACGTGTGCAACGGCCAGATCATCAACATCGGCAACCCGGACAACGAGGCCAGCATCCGTCAACTGGGCGAAGAGCTGCTGCGTCAGTTCGAAGCACACCCGCTGCGTCACAACTTCCCGCCGTTCGCCGGTTTCCGCGACGTGGAAAGCAAGGCGTTCTACGGTGCCGGTTACCAGGACGTGGAACACCGCAAGCCAAGCATCGCCAACGCCAAGCGCCTGCTGAACTGGGAGCCGACCGTGGAAATGCGCGAGACCATCGGCAACACCCTGGACTTCTTCCTGCGTGAAGCCATGCTCGAAATCGCGGACAAGAAGTAATGCAGGCAGGTCTTCGTATCGATGTCGACACCTACCGCGGCACCCGAGAAGGTGTGCCGCGTCTGTTGGAGATGCTCGACGAGGCGCAGGTCAAGGCAACGTTTTTCTTCAGTGTCGGCCCGGACAACATGGGCCGGCATCTGTGGCGCCTGATCCGCCCGCAGTTCCTCTGGAAAATGCTGCGTTCCAACGCTGCCGGCCTCTACGGCTGGGACATTCTGCTGGCCGGCACTGCCTGGCCCGGCAAACCGATTGGCCGTGATCTCGGGCACCTGATGCGTCAGGCCCGGGACGCCGGTCACGAGGTTGGCCTGCACGCCTGGGATCACCATGGCTGGCAGGCCAATGCCGGGCGCTGGAGTGACGCGCAACTGATCGAACAGATCCGTTGCGGCGTCGACACCTTGAGCGACATCCTCGGGGAAAAGATCCAGTGTTCGGCCGCCGCCGGTTGGCGTGCGGACGAGCGCGTGATCGAGGCCAAGCAGACTTTCGGCTTTCGCTACAACAGCGATTGCCGTGGGCAAAGCCTGTTCCGTCCGCTGCTGGCGGACGGCACGCCGGGCACGCCGCAGATTCCAGTGGACCTGCCGACCTTCGATGAAGTCGTCGGCCCGCACGTGGCGGCGAAGGACTTCAACGCCTTCATCCTCGACCGGTTCCAGTCGCAAGCACTCAACGTCTACACCATTCATGCCGAAGTAGAAGGGATTCTGATGGCTCAGGACTTTCGTCAATTGCTGGCCGATGCACGCCAGCGCCACATTGACTTCCAACCCTTGGGCAACTTGCTGCCCGAGTATTTCAACACCTTGCCCGTGGGCCGCGTGCAACGCGGTGCGCTCGAAGGCCGCGAAGGCTGGCTGGGAGTGCAAGGCGCATGACCAGACGCTGGGCACTGCCGCTGTTGGTCGGCCTTTGTCTGCTGGCCTATCTGTTGCCGTTGAGCACCCATGGCCTGTGGATCCCCGACGAAACCCGTTACGCACAGATCAGCCAGGACATGCTGCTCAGTGGCAACTGGGTGTCGCCGCATTTCATGGGCCTGCGGTATTTCGAGAAGCCGATTGCCGGCTACTGGATGATCGCCATCGGCCAGGAACTGTTCGGGCAGAACCTGTTCGGCGTGCGCTTCGCGTCGGCCCTCAGCACGGCTTTGAGTGTGTTGCTGGCCTACCTGGTCGCACGCAGGCTATGGAACGATCCGCGCAAGAGCTTCGTCTGTGCCCTGCTCTACATGAGTTTCACAGTCGTCGCCGGTCAGGCCGGGTACGCCAACCTCGATCCGCAGTTCACCTTCTGGGTCAACCTGAGTCTGGTGGCGCTGTGGTTTGCGCTTGACAGCAAAAGCACCGGGCACCGTCTGGGCGCCTGGGCGCTGCTCGGGCTGGCCTGCGGCATGGGCTTCATGACCAAGGGCTTTCTCGCCTGGTTGCTGCCGGTGCTGATCGCATTGCCGTGGATGCTCTGGCAGAAACGCTGGCGCGAACTGCTGATATTCGGCCCGGTCGCTATCGCTATCGCGATCATCGTCAGCTTGCCGTGGGCACTGGCGGTGCACGCACAGGAACCGGATTACTGGCGGTTTTTCTTCTGGCACGAACACATCCGCCGCTTCGCCGGTGACGATGCGCAGCACGATGCGCCATGGTGGTTCTATCTGCCGCTGTTGGTGGCGTTCAGTTTGCCGTGGGTTGGTCTGTTGCCGACCGCGTTCAAGCAAGCCTGGCAAACCCGGGCCCAGCCGAACATGGTTTTCCTGCTGTTGTGGCTGTGGTTGCCGCTGGGCTTTTTCAGCCTGAGCAACGGCAAGCTGCC
This sequence comes from Pseudomonas sp. MD195_PC81_125, assembly GCF_014060985.1. NCBI lineage: Bacteria > Pseudomonadati > Pseudomonadota > Gammaproteobacteria > Pseudomonadales > Pseudomonadaceae > Pseudomonas > Pseudomonas sp. MD195_PC81_125. The sequence continues at coordinate 9,711 of NZ_JABULD010000031.1, read as the reverse complement.
GACCTACATCCTGCCCTGCCTGTTGCCGATGGCACTGCTGCTGGGCAATGCGCTGGCTGATCGTCTGCGTCTCGAACAAGGTCGGGCGCTGGGGATCAACGGTCTGCTGAACCTGCTGCTGGGTGTGGTCACGCTGATCGCACTGGTTTACCTGCAACTGAACAAACCGATGTACGACCACGAACTGCACAGCATGGTGCTGGTGTTCATTGCCTTGATCGGCTGGATCATCGCCAACCTGGCGCAAGCGTTCCTGCCGCTGCAATGCTGGGCGGCACCAGCGCTGGGCAGCCTGCTGCTGGCCGGGATCCTGCCGGCGGCGTTGCCCAAATCGGTGGTGGCCAACAAAACCCCGGATCAGTTCATCCGCCATCACGTCACTGAACTGTCCGGTGCCACGCACTTGCTGAGCAACGATCTGGGCGCCGCAGCGGCACTGGCCTGGCGCATGAAACAACCGCAAGTCGCGCTGTACAACACGGTCGGCGAACTCAAGTACGGTCTGTCCTACCCGGAAGGTGCTGAACGCCGACTCACCAAAGACAACGTTCAGCAATGGGTCCGTGAAGCGCGCCGCAGCGGCTCGGTCGGCGTGCTGATGCGCGTCAAGGGCCAGGACGAACTTGAAGAACTCGATCTGCTGCCTAAAGACGGTACCCGTTACGAATCGGGCAATCTGGTGATCATGGTGCTGCCCAAGGATCCGTCATGAGTTGGCTGCTGTTACTGACGGCGTGTCTGCTGACGTGTCTGGGGCAAGTCGCACAGAAATTCGCCGTGGAGAGCTGGCGCGGCGTTGAGTCGTCGTGGGCTGACAAACTGCGTTCGCCGTGGTTGTGGCTGGCGCTGTTTTCACTGGGCAGCGGGCTGCTGGTCTGGCTGCTGGTGCTGCAACGTCTTGAAGTGGGCATCGCTTACCCGATGCTCAGCCTCAACTTCGTACTGATCACCCTGATCGCCCGCTTCGTCTTTCACGAGCCCATCGACCGCCAGCATTGGCTGGGCGTGGCGCTGGTGATCGGCGGCGTGGTTTTGCTGGGGCAACAGTCATGAGCCAGGCACGAGGTATCGGTTTTGCGCTGGCCAGCGTGGGTCTGGTCAGCGCTGCCCAGTTGGGGATGCGCTGGAGCATGACACGCCTGCCGCAACCGGAACAATGGCTGGCGGCGTTGAGCACCGGCAGTGTCGATCTGTCGGCACTGGCTGTGGTGGTGGCGGCGATTTTCGCCTACGCCCTGTCGATGCTCTGCTGGCTCGCGGCCTTGCGCGATCTGCCGCTGGGGCGGGCCTATTCACTGTTGAGCATCAGCTATGCGCTGGTGTACCTGCTGGCAGCCAGTCTGCCGCTGTTCAACGAATCGTTCAGTTTCACTAAATCGCTGGGCGTGGCACTGGTCATGCTCGGGGTCATCACTATTAACACTCGTCCGTCTCGTGCGCCCGAATTCAGGAGTGCTCCATGAAAATCACAGTATTTGGTAGCGGTTATGTCGGTCTGGTGCAGGCCGCCGTGTTGGCCGAAGTCGGTCACGACGTCGTGTGCATGGACATCGATCAGAAGAAAGTCGAACTGCTGCGCCAGGGTCACGTCAGCATCTTCGAACCGGGCCTGTCGAACCTGGTGCGCGAAGGTCTGGACTCCAGCCGCCTGCATTTCACCTCTGATGAAAAACTTGCCGTGCAGCACGGTCGCGTTGCGTTCATCGCTGTCGGTACACCGTCGAGCGACGACGGCTCGGCGGATCTGAAATACGTGCTGTCGGTGGGTGACGCCGTGGCGCGCCACCGTGAGCAGCCGCTGATTCTGGTGGAGAAATCCACCGTACCGGTTGGTACCGGCGACACCCTGCGTGCACACATTCAAGCCGCGCTGGACAAGGCCGGTCGTGAGCTGCAGTTCGATATCGTCTCCAACCCGGAATTCCTCAAGGAAGGTTCGGCGGTGTCCGACTGCCGTCGTCCGGACCGCATCGTCATCGGCTGCGAAGGTGACGACGTGCGCGATGTGATGCGCGACCTGTACTCGCCATTCAACCGCAACCACGACCGCATCATGTTCATGGACCTGCGCAGCGCCGAGCTGACCAAATACGCCGCCAACTGCATGCTGGCGACCAAGATCAGCTTCATCAACCAGATCGCCGAACTGGCCGAACACCTGGGCGCCGACATCGAATCGGTCCGTCAGGGCATCGGTGCCGATACGCGCATCGGCTACCATTTCATTTACCCGGGCTGCGGTTATGGCGGCTCGTGCTTCCCCAAAGACATGCGCGCGCTGATTCACAGCGCCGAGCAGGCGCACTGCTCCAGCGACCTGCTGCAAGCGGTCGAAGCGATCAACGAGCGGCAGAAGCACAAGCTGTTCGACCGTATCAACGCGTTCTACAAGGGTGACCTGCGCGGCAAGACCTTCGCCCTGTGGGGCCTGGCGTTCAAGCCGAACACCGACGACATGCGCGACGCACCGAGCCGCGTGCTGCTCGATTCGCTGTTCGCCGCCGGCGCCAGCGTGCGCGCGTTCGACCCGGAAGCGATGCAGGAAACCCAGCATCTGTACCCGAACGAAGAAAAACTGATGCTGATGGGCACCCCGGAATCGGTGCTGGCCGGTTCCGATGCACTGATCATCTGCACCGAATGGCAGCAGTTCAAGGCGCCGGATTTCGACCTGATCGAGCAACGCCTGAAAGCCCCGGTGATCTTCGACGGCCGCAACCTGTACGACGCCGAGCGTCTGGCGCGCAATGGCTTCAAGTACTTCCCGATCGGCCGGGGCGATTCGCGCAAACTGCCGATGCCACTGCAGCAGTGGCCTAACAAAGCGGAAGTCGCTTGATCACGTTGTCGCCTGTCATCCGCCGGCAGTCCCTGATCGCAGGGCTGCTGGCACTGCTGTTGTTTATCGCCGGGGTTTACGGACAGGCTCCCATTGGCTTCGATTCACGTTTTGTGCTGTTTGCCCAAGAGATGCTCAGGCACGGGCCAACGGTATTCCCGACGACCTACGGGCAGCCGTACGCCGATTATTCGGCGCTTTCGACGCTGTTCATCTGGCTGTTGTCGCTGCCCTTCGGCGCGATCAACACCCTGACGGCATGGCTGCCCAGCGCCATTGCCGGCGGCGTGATCGTGACGTTGATGTACCGTTTGCTGGCGGTGCATTCGCAACGCTGGGCGTTGATCAGCATTGCGCTGCTGATGCTCACCAGCACCTTCGTCACCGAAGTGCGCGCGGTGTCGCAAGACCTGATGCTCGCCGCCGTGGCGCTGTCGGTGTTTTATCTGGGTTACGCGCACGACCACTTTGGCTCGCGCCGACGCTGGCCGCTGATCTTTGTCCTGTTGCTGCTGGGTTTTGGTATCCGTGGGCCGATCGGCCTGGTGGTGCCGACCGGCATGCTCTGCAGTTACTACCTGCTCAATCGTGAGTGGAAACGCCTGTTGGTATTCGGTGTACTGGCGTCGATCCTGCTCGCCGCGTGCGTCGCGCTGCTGTTGTGGCTGGCCAGACTCAGTGGCGGCGAAGCGTTCCTGCAAGACGTGATCCGCATGCAGTTCATGGGGCGCATGGACGGCAGTGAAGGCGTCAGCGGTTCGCTGTATTACTTCACCAGTTCCATGGGCAACTACGCACTGGCGTATCCGCTGGCGATCCTGGCGTTGGCGGCGACCTGGCTGAGCAAACCGCATCAGCGCGGGCCGGCCTTGCGTCTGGTGCAATACTGTGCGGCTGCCGGGCTGATCGTCATGGTTGGCCTGTCGATTCCACAGGCGAAGAAGGCGCGTTACCTGCTGCCGATGTTGCCGATGGCGGCGATCATCGCGGCGTACCCGTTTCAGGTGCTGCACGGTCGGGTGTTCCGCGTATTGCGCGGGGTTATCCAAGGCATTTGGCTGGTGACGCCGGGACTGTTGATGGTGGCCCTGCTGGTTGCCAAACGCCGCTTCCCCGAGCAGCTCGACGGTCTGACTCTGGTGCTGATCGTACTCGGTGTTCTGCAATTGCTCGCGTTGTCGCGCCTGTTGATACCGCGTTGGCGTGCCGAAGTGCTGGCGCTGTGCTCGGTGCTCGCGCTGTGGATGGTGTATGCCGCGGTGTTCGAACCGGTGGAGCGACGCTTGTACGACACGCAGGCGTTCAGTCGCGCCGTCTTCGCGCAGGTGCAGCAGAACCCGGCACCGCTGGTGCTGCACGGCATGGGCAAGGACGCCAAGGCGATCAAGTTCATGGTCAACGTCGAGCAGGACCTGCAACCGCAGTTCACCGAAACGGTGCAGCAACTCGAATCCCTCAAAGGCCCGGCCTGGCTGATGATGGACAGCAAGGACCTGCAATCGCTGCAGGGCACCTCGCTGGCGGGCCTGCAACCGGTGCTGGCCGGCCGTTTCGACAAGAACGATTACGTGCTGTTGTACCTCAAACCCTTGTAGGAACTGATTGAGGCTGCGATCTTTTGCGCTTTCAGGAAAAAGATCGCAGCCTGCGGCAGCGCTTACAGGGACTTTTACCATGAGTTTTGTTGTACGCCGGGCGCGGCAGAGTGACGCCGACGCCCTCCCCGCCATTGAACGCTCGGCCGCCGAGCTGTTTCGCTCAGATCCGACCCTCGCCTGGTTGGCCGACACTGACGTGGCCAGCGCCGCGCAACACCGCCAATTCATCGACCATGCCCACGTCTGGGTCGCCGAAAACACCTCGGCGCAGCTCGCAGGGTTTATCCGCGCGCTGGATGTCGGCAAGCAACTGCACATTGAGGAACTGTCCGTCAGCCTGGCGTTTTGGGGTCAGGGCGTGGGCCGTCAACTGCTGCTGGCCGCGATTGAACATGCCCGCCGCGAGCAGATGCGCGCCGTGACCCTGACCACGTTTCGCGATGTGCCGTGGAATGCGCCGTTTTTATCATCGGATGGGGTTTGTGGACGTCGCACCCGGTGAGCACGAAGCGCATTTGCTCGATGCCCTGCAGAACGAAATCGAACAGGGTTTTGCCGCCGAGCGACGCTGCGCCATGCAGCTGAGATTGCCCTGACAGGACAAATCCCTTGTAGGAACGAGCCTGCTCGCGATAGCGTCCTGTCAGTCAACTGCGTTGGCGCCTGACACTCGGTATTGGCGAGCAGGCTCGCTGCCACGCGGGTTTCATCATAAAAACAAGGACATTTGCACTGCCGTGGCCACCTACTCCCGCCTGATACGCCGCCTGATGATCACCTCGCTGAGCATCGTCATCAGCCGTGCCCTGATCAGTCCACTGCTGACCCTGTTCCTCAGCAACAAACTGGACCTCAACCCGCAGGACGTCGGTCTGCTGTTGGGCATCGCCGTGTTCAGTGCCACGCTGTTGTCGCTGTATGGCGGCTACATCATCGATCGCCTCGACAAGCGTCAGCTGTTGATCCTGACCATGCTCTCCAGCGGTGTCGGCCTGATGCTGCTGACCTTCGCGCAGAATCTGTACCTGGTCACGCTGGTGCTGATCATCAGTGAAACGGCGTCGGCACTGTTCCTGATCTGCTCCAAAGCGATGCTCAGTGAAAACCTGCCGGTCGGCCAGCGGGTCAAGGCGTTTTCACTGAACTACACGCTGACCAACATTGCTACGCCGTGGGCCCGATGATCGGTGTAGTGATTGCCGGGGTTCAGCCATCAGCGCCGTTTATCGTCGCCGGGCTGATTGCCGCCGGCAGCGTTTTCCTGCTGCTGGGCGTTTCCCGCGAGACCGGTCCGCTGTCGCCAGCCAGCCCGCCACAGAGTTTCCTGAACACCCTGATCATCCTGAAAAACGACCGCACGATGATCCTGTTCACCCTCGGTTGTCTACTCAGCACCCTGGTCCACGGGCGCTTTACCCTGTACCTGTCGCAATACCTGCTGGTCACCCATACCCAAGAACAGACACTCGACACCATGGCCGCCCTGCTGGCCTGCAACGCGATCACGGTGATCCTGCTGCAATACCAGATCGGGCGTTTACTCAAGCGCGAGCACCTGCGGTTCTGGATTGCCGGCGGCACGGCGTTGTTCATCGTCGGTCTGTTCGGTTTCAGCCTGGCGGACAGCCTCGTCGGCTGGTGCGTGGCGATGTTCATCTTCACCCTCGGCGAGATGATCATTTACCCGGCGGATTTCCTCTTCGTCGATACCCTCGCGCCGGAAGCGCTGCGCGGCAGTTATTACGGCGCGCAGAACCTCGCGGCACTGGGCGGTGCGCTGAGTCCGGTGATGTGCGGTTTTTTGCTGATGCATACCTCAGCGCCGAGCATGTTCTACGCCCTGAGTGCCTTGGCCGCGCTGGGTGGTTATCTGTGTTTTGTCAGTGGACGTCGCGTGGCAACAATTCAAAAATAATGCACTGAATCAGCATTTATATGAATTTGTCAGCATCGTATTTGCACGGCACACTGTGCGCGTTCCTCCCCCAATAGTTGGAACGCTTAGAGGACTTTCCGAAACGGACAAGTCCTTTTTTTTGCCTCGATTTTACTGCCAAGGACCCGATTCACATGCTCGCTCGCTGGTTCCCCGCCGCCATCAACACCCGCCCCACCGAATGGAGCCGCGCCGCCATCGGTATGGCCTTGGGCACCTTGTTCAGTGTCTGGGCGTGCAGTCAGGTATTCGGCCATGAAGTGGCGTATCACCTGATCGGGCCATTGGGTGCTTCGGCGGTGCTGTTGTTCGCCGTGTCCTCCGGCGCGCTGGCGCAGCCTTGGTCGATCATCGGCGGCTATCTGTGCGCCAGTGTCATTGCGTTGCTGGTGGCTCATGTTCTTGGGCGAACCCTGGGCAGTGCCTGTCTGGCGGCAGGCATGGCGCTGATTCTGATGTGCTGGTTGCGTTGCCTGCATCCACCGGCCGGCGCGCTGGCGCTGACGTTGGTGCTGGCCGATCCGGCCACCATCGCCCTGGACTGGAAAGCCATGGAACCGGTGATGCTCGCCGCCGCGTGCATGCTGCTCAGTGCGCTGGCCTACAACAACCTGACGCGCATCCGCTATCCGAAACGCCCGGCCGAACCCGCGCCGCTACAGACTCCCGTCGACAGCCAGTCAATTACCGCCGAGGATTTGAAACGGGCACTGGCCGAGATGGAAGCCTTTATCGACGTCACTCCCGAAGACCTCGAACAACTGATCCACGCCAGCGAACTGCACGCCAAACGCCGCAGCATCGGCGAAGTCTTCTCCTGACACCTCACGCACCCTGTAGGAGCTGTCGAGTGCAACGAGGCTGCGATCTTTTCAAGATCAAAAGATCGCACCTTCGGCAGCTCCTACACAAGCACATCCGATTTTTACCTAAGGCAAAAACGCAAACTCCCCCTGCACATATCCCGGTTGTACACGGCAAATTTGCACTGTTACGATCCGTCAACGCTCGCGCGCGAGCTTCTCGAATTAAAGACAATAAAAGCAGGGAGTTAGTGATGACTGCTCAGGCTTCATCCCCGCGGACGCCGTCCATGGATGCCACGCAAAACGACGTGCTGGCCGAGGTTCGCAACCACATTGGTCACCTGACCCTAAACCGCCCCGCCGGTCTCAACGCCATCACCCTCGACATGGTTCGCCAGTTGCAGCAGCAACTCGATGCCTGGGCCGCTGATGCCAATGTGCACGCGGTGGTGCTGCGCGGTGCCGGTGAAAAAGCTTTCTGCGCCGGTGGCGATATTCGTTCCCTGTACGACAGTTTCAAAAGCGGCGCCACGCTGCACGAAGATTTCTTCGTCGAGGAATACGCCCTCGACCTGACCATTCATCACTACCGCAAACCGGTACTGGCGTTGATGGACGGTTTCGTCCTCGGCGGCGGCATGGGCCTGGTGCAAGGTGCGGACCTGCGGGTGGTGACCGAGAAGAGCCGTCTGGCGATGCCGGAAGTGGCCATTGGTTATTTCCCCGATGTCGGCGGCAGCTATTTCCTCTCGCGGATTCCCGGTGAACTGGGAATCTATCTGGGCGTCAGCGGTGTGCAGATTCGTGCGGCGGATGCGTTGTACTGCGGGCTGGCCGATTGGTTCGTCGACAGCCGCCAACTGGCGAGCCTCGACGAACAACTCGATCACCTGGAATGGCACGACACGCCGCTCAAGGATCTGCAGGGCCTGCTGGCGAAAAACGGCGTGCAAACCCTGGCCGATGCGCCGCTGGAGAAGCTGCGCCCGGCCATCGACCATTTCTTCGCCCTGCCGGACGTGCCGAGCATTGTCGAGCAACTGCGCGCAGTCACCGTCGCCGACAGCCATGAGTGGGCGACGACCACCGCTGACCTGCTGGAGACCCGCTCGCCGCTGGCGATGGCCGTGACCCTGGAGATGCTCCGTCGCGGTCGGCAACTGAGCCTGGAACACTGCTTCGCCCTCGAACTGCATCTGGATCGTCAGTGGTTCGAACGCGGCGACCTGATCGAAGGCGTGCGTGCCCTGCTGATCGACAAAGACAAGACACCTCGCTGGAATCCGCCGACCCTCGCCGCGCTGGACGCCGGGCACGTCGCGAGTTTCTTTAACGGTTTTGATGAGAGCGGGAGCTGAGCCATGCACGATCTCGAACTGACTGAAGAACAAGTAATGATCCGCGACATGGCCCGGGATTTTGCCCGTGGCGAAATCGCACCTCACGCGCAAGCCTGGGAAAAGGCTGGCTGGATCGACGACGCGCTGGTGGCGAAGATGGGCGAACTCGGTTTGCTCGGTATGGTGGTGCCCGAGGAATGGGGCGGCACTTACGTTGATTACGTCGCCTATGCGCTGGCCGTCGAAGAAATTTCAGCCGGTGACGGCGCGACTGGCGCGTTCATGAGCATCCACAACTCGGTGGGTTGTGGGCCGGTCATGAATTACGGCAGCGAAGAACAGAAACAAACCTGGCTGGCCGACCTCGCCAGCGGTCAGGTCATTGGCTGCTTCTGCCTCACCGAACCGCAGGCCGGCTCCGAGGCGCACAACCTGCGCACCCGCGCCGAACTGCGCGACGGCCAGTGGGTGATCAACGGCGCCAAGCAATTCGTCAGCAACGGCAAACGGGCGAAACTGGCGATCGTGTTTGCGGTGACCGACCCGGATCTGGGCAAGAAAGGCATTTCTGCATTCCTGGTGCCCACCGATACGCCGGGTTTCATCGTTGATCGCACTGAACACAAGATGGGCATCCGCGCCTCCGACACCTGCGCAGTGACCCTCAACAACTGCAGCATTCCCGAGGCCAACCTGCTCGGCGAGCGCGGCAAGGGTCTGGCGATTGCCCTGTCCAACCTCGAAGGCGGCCGCATCGGCATTGCTGCGCAAGCTTGGGGCATCGCCCGGGCGGCGTTTGAAGCGGCGCTTGTGTACTCCCGTGATCGCATCCAGTTCGGCAAGCCGATCAACGAACACCAGAGCATCGCCAACCTGTTGGCCGACATGCACATGCAAATCAACGCGGCGCGCTTGATGATCCTGCACGCGGCGCGCCTGCGCACGGCGGGCAAGCCGTGTCTGTCAGAGGCGTCACAGGCCAAACTGTTCGCCTCGGAGATAGCCGAAAAGGTCTGCTCGTCGGCGATTCAGATTCATGGCGGGTACGGGTATCTGGAGGATTATCCGGTCGAGAAGTACTACCGCGATGCGCGAATTACCCAGATCTACGAGGGGTCGAGCGAGATTCAGCGGATGGTGATTGCGCGGGAGCTGAAGAACTACCCGCTGTAAAAAGCAAAAGATCGCAGCC
>NZ_JABULD010000676.1:0-8788 GCF_014060985.1 Pseudomonas sp. MD195_PC81_125 | reverse complement strand
CTCGCTCCCACAGTTTGACCGCATTTCTCCAGTTGGAATGCATTCCCCCTGTGGGAGCGAGCCTGCTCGCGAAGGGGTCGGCACAACCACCACAAAAACCCAAACCATATCGCCCAAGTATCACCAGCGCGTCCAATTAATATTGTACGAACCCCTCCCCCYCTTTCCAATACTCGCCCTCAGCAACCACCCACCCGGGCCGGATGCGAACAGGCGAGGGAATGCGTGAGTGCTGCGCATAGAAATGGCCGATAGCCCGGGGCGTGGATGCCGAGAGCCGCAAGGCTCCCTTCCCCGCTATCAGGAGATCGACTTCAATGATCATCGATATCAGCTGCTATCCCACGGATCTCGTGGACCTCGCCTGGAGGCATGACGGTGACCCGTTCACCGGCGAGCGTCTGCTGGAGATGATGGATGGCCCGTACATGGTCAACGGCAAACCTCGCCGGATCGACAAAGCCTTCATCCAGCCGCCGCAGGGCAACACGATTTACACCTGGACCGACGGCGAACTCTCGGGCCGTGAATCCATCGACGCCTACATGGCCTACACCCTGAAAATGGTCCAGACCTACCCGGATCGTTTCATCGGCTGCTTCGTCTACAACCCGCGCTGCGGCGTGGAAAACGGCGTCGAGGCGATCGAACGCTACGTCAAGCAACACGGTTTCAAGATGGTGCAGATGCAGGCCAACATGCACGCCTACCGGCCTGACCGGGCGCTGGACTGGGTGCGCCCGTGCTTCGAGAAATGCGCCGAACTGGGCATCCCGGTCAAGCTGCACACCGGCGACGGGCCGTACAGCATCCCGTCGGAATGGGTGCCGATGATCAAGGAATTCCCCAACGTGAATTTCATCATGGCCCACTTCGGCGTGCAGACCGGCGGCGTCTACGTGTTCGAACCGATGCAATGGGCGATGGAGCTGCCCAACGTCTACTGCGAATCGGGCTGGTGCCTGCAATCGCGAATCGTCGAGTTCGCCAAGGTCTTGCCGACGCACAAGATCCTGTTCGGCACCGACACCCCGCCGAACGAACCGGGCATGTGGCTGCGCCTGCTCGAAGTGCTGTGCCACGAACCGCCGCAGGGCCTGAACCTCGACGAGGACACCCTCGAAGAGTATCTGGGCAACAACACCGCGCGGATGATCGGCCTCGAACCGACCCCGCCGCCGCGTTCCGTTTCCGAAGCAGAGGCGCAACTCAAGCGCCCCGTCACCACGCAACTGGCCAGGAGCTGAACCGATGATCATCGACACCCATCTGCACCCCACTAACCTGGTCGACGAGGCCTGGCGCCACACCGGCGAACCGTTCACCGGCGAGCGCATGCTCAAGCTGATGGACGGCCCGTACATGATCAACGGCAAGCCACGCCGCATCGACATGGGTTTCATCCAGCCGCCACCGGGCAACACCGGTTATCGCGACGGCAACCGTCGGGGCCGCGAAGGCGTGCGTGACTACATGTCGTACGTCGCCGAACTCTGTGTGAAGTACCCGGACCGCTTCATCGGCAACTTCAACTTCAACCCGCGCTGGGGACCGGAAAACGGTGCGGCGGAGCTGGAATTCCACATCAAGGAATACGGCTTCAAGATGCTCAAGCTGCACGCCAACATGCACGGCTATCGCCCGGATCGGGCGCTGGATTGGCTGCGTCCGGCGATGAAAGTCTGCGCCAAGTACAACATCGTGGTGCTGATCCATACCGGCGACGGACCGTACACCATTCCGACGATGTTCTACCCGATCATCCGCGAGTTCCCGATGGTCAATTTCATCATCGGCCACTTCGGCATCCAGACCGGTGGCAACTACTCGTTCGAGGCGTTCTGGATGGCAATGGACACGCCGAACGTGTACTGCGAATCCGGCTGGTGCTTCCAGTCGCGGATCGTCGAATTCGCCAAGGAGCTGCCGCGCAACAAGATCGTGTTCGGCACCGACTCGCCGCCGAACGAACCGGGCATGTGGCTGCGCGAGCTGGAGGTGTTGTGCTCACCGGCACCGCAAGGCTTGGGCATCGACGAGGACCATCTGGAGGATTACCTGGGCAACAACATCGCGCGGTTGTGCGGAATCGAACCGACGCCACCGCCGAAGGATCTGGTTGAGGCGGATATTCGCCTGACGACCACGTACCTCTAGGCAACGCTGATCCCTGGGACACAAGGTAACCCTGTGGTGAGGGGATTCATCCCCGATGGGCTGCGCAGCGGCCCCAAAACCTGCAACCGCGTTGTATCAGGCAGACCGCGCTGACTGGTTTACGACTACTTCGCAGCCGATCGGGGATGAATCCCCTCGCCACAAATGACACCCACAAGGCAACACTGCAACAACACAGCGACTTTACAGGCACGAAGATGACCCGGCGTTTGCTCGACCGGCAGGCCAACGGCTGCTCGATCGAACGCCTTCTCACCCCTGCGTGCCTGCTTTTTATGAGGTGAAACCATGACCCGTTCGACGCTCGGCGATTCTCAGGATTTTCACGTGTTCATCGATGCCTATCGCCGAGAGTACCCGGACGATGTGCTGACCATCAGCCAACCCGTTTCTGCCGATCAGGACATCACCGCCCTGGTCGATGCCCTCGCCGCACAGGGCCGCGATCCGCTACTGATCTGCGAAAACGTCGGCGGCCTCAAGGTGCCGGTGGCGACCAACCTGTTCGCCTCCCGCACCCGCATCGCCCGGTTGTTCGGTGTCACGCCTGCGCAACTGCACGAAACCTTCCAGCAGCGCGCCAACCAGCCCATTGCCCCGCGTTACGTAGAAAGCGGCCCGGTGCTTGATGAAGTGTTCGAAGGCGAAGCCGTGGATCTGGCGCTGCTGCCGATGCTCAAGCACTTCGACAGTGATCGCGGGCCGTACATCACCAACGCGATCATCATTGCCGAGGACCCGCTGACCGGCATCGCCAACATGAGCTACCACCGCTCGATGCGCCACGCCCGCCAGTCCCTGGCGACCAGCCTGCACTCGCGCGGACATTTGTGGCGAATGCTGCAGACTGCCCGTGAACGCGGTGAAGAATTGCGCGTGGCGATGGTGGTCGGCGCACATCCGCTGTTCATGCTCGCGGCAGCAGCGCGCTTGCCCTACGGCAGCGATGAACGTGCCGTCGCCGGTGGCTTGTTCGGCGCGCCGCTGGAACTGGTCAAGACCCCGCGTTACGGCATCGGCGTCCCGGCATACGCCGAGTTCGTCCTCGAAGGCGCCATCGACCCGACGGCCTACGCCGAGGAAGGCCCGTTCGGTGAGTTCAGCGGTTATTCCTCGGATCGCTCGACCAACAACGTGCTGCGCGTCGACACCCTGTTGCGGCGCAAGGATGCCTGGCTGGTGGACGTGATGGGCGGCCGCTACGCCGAACACCTGACCCTCGCCCGACTGCCCCGCGAAGCGGAAATGAGCGAGAAACTCAAGGCGCGTTTCCCCGCTGTCACCGCCGTGCACTACCCGAATTCCGGCACCCACTTTCATTGCTATGTGGCGCTGGATCAGAGCCGTGACGGCGAGGCGCGGCAGATCATGCTCGCCCTGCTCGGCTGGGATCCGTACCTGAAAAACGTGATCGCGGTGGACAGCGATATCGACATTACTGACGACAGCCAGGTGCTGTGGGCGCTGGCCACGCACTTCCAGCCGCATCTGGACCTGTTCATGATCGACGGTTTGCCCGGCAGCCCGCTGGACCCGTCGTCCTCGGTCAACGGCACCACGTCGCGCATGGGTCTTGACGCCACCCGTGGCTCGGGCTTCGACGGGATCAAGGCGCAGCTGGATCAGGATGTGCTTGAACGTGCGCGGGTGTTGCTCAAAGGCCTTGCATCGTGAACCGCCAGCGGATGGTTGTGGGCATCAGCGGTGCGTCCGGCTTCATCTATGGCGTGCGTCTGCTGCAATTGCTCGCCGAACTGGACATTGAGAGCCACCTGATCATCAGCCGCGCCGCGCTGCTGACCATGGCCCACGAGACCGACTACAAACTGGCCGAGGTCACTGCGCTCGCCAGCCACTACCACCGCGCCGATGACGTCGCCGCCGGGATCGCCAGCGGTTCGTTTCGCTGCCTGGGCATGGTGGTCGCGCCGTGTTCGATGCGCTCCCTGGCGGAGATTGCCACCGGCACGTCGTCCGGGCTGATCGGCCGCGCTGCCGACGTCACCCTCAAGGAACGCCGCACCCTGGTGCTGATGGCCCGCGAAACCCCGCTGACCCTCGCCCACCTGCGCAACATGACGGCCGTGACCGAGATGGGCGGGATCATCGCCCCGCCGGTGCCGGCGTTCTACGCCCGGCCCGAAAACCTTGTGCAGATGGTCGATCACAGCCTGGGGAGAGTGCTCGACCTGTTCGGCCTCGATGCCGGCGTTGCCGCCCGCTGGAAAGAACACCCAAATCCCAATGTGGATATGAATACCTGTGGTGAGGGGATTTATCCCCGACCGACTGCTCAGCAGTCGCAAAACCTGTGAGTGAGGTTTTCCTGACACAGCGCAATTGCAGATTTTGGGGCCGCTTCGCGACCCATCGGGGATAAATCCCCTCGCCACAAACGCCAATCAAAGGAGCTCCAGATGAACACCCCCTTCAACGCCCCAACCCGCAACACCAAAATCCCCGTGACCATCCTCACCGGCTTCCTCGGTGCCGGCAAAACCACCCTGCTCAACTACATCCTCAAGGAAAACCACGGACGCAAGATCGCCGTGATCGAAAACGAGTTCGGCGAGGTCGGCATCGACGGCGATCTGGTGCTCAGCTCCGAGACCGAAGAAATCTACGAAATGGTCAATGGCTGCGTGTGCTGCACCGCCGAGGTTCGTGAGGATCTGGTGCGCATCGTCCGCGAACTGGTGGCGCGCCCGGTGCGCCTCGATCACATCCTGATCGAGACCAGCGGCCTCGCCGACCCGTACCCGGTGGCGCAGAGCTTTTTCATCAATGACCCGATTGCCGAGGACGTCGAACTCGATGCGATCGTGACCATGGTCGACGCCAAGCACATCGCCCAACACCTGGAGGATCTGCAACTGGATGGCGTCGACAATCAGGCGGTGGATCAGATCGTCTGCGCCGACCGCATCGTCATCAACAAGGTCGATCTGGTCAGCAGCGATGAAGTGGAAACCCTGCGCGACAAGATCCGTGGTTTGAACGCCACGGCGGATCTGGTGACCTCCACTCATGCGCAGATCGATCTGACGAAAATCCTCGGCATCGGCGCCTTCGAATGCACGCAGAAGCTCATGGAAATCGGCGCTGAACAGCACGCTCACCATGACCACCACGACCATGATGAGCCCGACCACGAACATGACCCGAGCGTGTCATCGGTAGGCATCGCCGTGGACGGTGCGGTCAACCTGATGGCGTTCCACCGCTGGATCAGCGAACTGCGCTCGTCCCAGGCCGATAACCTCTACCGCATGAAAGGCGTGCTCGCCGTGGCCAACGAAGACCAGCGCTACGTGCTGCAAGGCGTGCACAGCCTGGTGGAGTTCCGCGCCTCGACCGCCTGGGGCACGGAGCCCCGCTCGAGCAAGATCGTGTTCATCGGCCGCGACCTGGATCGCGCGGCGCTGAACCAGGGCTTTGCCGCCTGCCTGGCAGGCTGAACAAGGCATCGGAGCCGGTGGATGGCGGCTTCGGGCACGAATGACTGATGCCCAGTGGCACTGAAATCTGTGGAGTGAACCCGATAATGAGGTCACCCGTGGCGAGGGGATTTATCCCCGATCGGCTGCGCAGCAGCCGCAAATCCAGCACATGCGGTTTGTCTGGTAAACCGCAAGTTCAAGTTTTGGGGGGGGCTTCGCACCCCATCGGGGATAAATCCCCTCACCACAAAGGCTCACTCCTACAGGGGATCTGCAGCAGGCATCAGACGAATACCCCTCTCTACCGCATAAAAACAGCCAGAGGTGATTCCCCATGTCGTCAGCCACTCCTTCCTCCACCGTGCACCCCGTCGACCGCGTTTTGCCGGTGCGACAGATGCTCACCCTCGGCCTGCAACACATGGCCGTCTCGTACATCGGCGCCATCGCCGTGCCGTTGATCGTTGCCAGTGCATTGAAAATGTCCCACGCCGATACCGTGGTGCTGATCAGCACCACGCTGTTCTGCTCGGGCATTGCCACCCTGTTGCAGACCGTCGGTTTCTGGAAATTCGGTGTGCGCCTGCCGATCCTGCAAGGCGTGGCGTTCAGCAGCGTCGGCCCGGTGATCGCCATCGGCAGCAACCCCGAGGTGGGCTTCCCCGGGGTCTGCGGCGCGGTGATCGGTGCCGGGATTTTCACCCTGCTGATGGCGCCGTTCGTGGGCCGGTTACGGCGGTTTTTCCCGCCGGTGGTGACCGGTTGCATCGTCACCGTGATCGGTCTGCAGCTGTTCCCGATTGCCTATGAATGGGTAGGTGGCGGACGCAACGCGAGCAACTTCGGCGCGCCAGCCTTTCTCGCGGTGGCGGTGGTGGTGCTGCTGACCATTCTGCTGGTCAATCGCTATGGCAGCCCGCTGCTGCGCAACATGGCGGTGCTGGTGGGCATGTTGGTCGGCGCCGGTCTGGCCTACGGTCTGGGCATGGGCAATTTCCACAGTGTTGAAGAGGCGCCGTGGCTGACCGTGCCCTACCCGTTCTACTTCGGCCTGCCGACGTTCAGCCTGATCCCTATCGCGACCATGGTGGTGGTGATGATCGTGCAGATGGTCGAGTCGATGGGGCTGTTCGTGGCCATCGGCGACATCGTCGACAAACCGGTGGAAGACCAGCAAGTGGTCAACGGCCTGCGCGCCAATGGCCTGGCCAGCACCATCGCCGGAATGTTCGCCGCATTCCCGTTTATCGCCTTCATGGAGAACGTCGGCCTGGTGATCCTGACCGGCGTGCGCAGCCGTTGGGTGGTCGCCGTCAGTGGCCTGCTGATGTGTTCGATTGCACTGGTGCCCAAGGCCGGGGCGATCATCGCCTCGATGCCGACGGCGGCGCTGGGCGGTGCTGGCATTGCCATGTTCGGCGTGGTCGCGGCGGCGGGCATCCAGACCCTGGCCAAGGTCGACTACGAACGCAATCGCTACAACGTGTTGATCGTCGGTTTCACCATCGCCGCCGCGCTGGTACCGGTGCTCGCGCCGACGCTGTTCAAACAACTGCCCGAGTGGTCACAGCCGTTCCTGCACAGCAGCGTGGTCATCGCCTGCCTGGTGTCGGTGCTGCTCAACGCGGCGCTCAACGGCGTCAGCGTGCCCGACACCACACCCGGCAAATCCGCCTCGCACATTCTCTGACTGGAGCCTGCCATGACTCAACTTCAAAACATCCTGATCAAAAATCCGCTCGCGGTGATGACCGGCCTGCGCGGTCCACGTGCCCGGGCCGGCGCGGTGGACATTCGCGTGATCAACGGACGCATCGCCGAAATGGCCGCCGACCTTGAGCCACACCCCGGCGAACGAGTGATCGATGCGCGCAACAGCGTGGTCTATCCGGGCTGGATCAACACCCACCATCACCTGTTCCAGAACCTGCTCAAAGCCGTGCCCGAAGGTTTGAATCAGGATCTGCAAGGCTGGCTGGCGAGTGTGCCCTACCCGCGTTTGAACCGCTTTACCCCGCAACTGGCAAGGATCGCCGCCCGTCTGGGCATGGTCGAGTTGCTGCTGTCGGGTGTGACGACATGCGCCGATCACCACTATCTCTACCATGCTCACGGCACGACCGAAACCGGGGATCTGTTGTTTGATCTGGCCGATGAGTTCGGGCTGCGCTTTGTGTTGTGTCGCGGTGGTGCGCTGGAATCCGCCAGCGCGCACCCGGGCTTCTCGAAAACGGCGTTGCAACCGGAAAGCCTTGAGCAAATGGTCGGCGATATCGAGCGGCTGAAATCGCGGTATCACCAGGACACCCCGGACGCCCTGCGCCGAGTGGTCGTCGCGCCCACCACGCCGACCTTCTCGCTGCCGCCGACCCTGCTGCGCGAACTGGCGCACACCGCGCGCGGCCTCGGTTTGCGCCTGCACACGCACCTGTCGGAAACGCAGAACTACGTGAATTTCTGCCGCGAGAAATATAACTGCCTCCCGGTGGAGTTCGTCGCCGAACACGAATGGCTCGGGCCCGACGTCTGGTTCGCCCACGCCGTGCACCTGCAACCGGGGGAAATCCGCATGCTCGCCCAGACCGGTAGCGGCGTCTCGCACTGCCCGGTAAGCAATGCACGCTTGGGCAGCGGCGTCGCGCCGGTGCCGCAAATGTTTGAGGCTGGCGTGCCGATCTCCCTCGGCGTCGACGGCGTCGCGTCCAACGAATCCGGGAGCATGGTCGGCGAAGCCAACACCGCGTGGCTGATCCACCGCGCCGAACAAGGCGCCTCGGCGACCACCGCCGAAGACGTGATCCACTGGGGCACAGCGGGCGGCGCCCAGGTATTGGGACTGGGCGCGGTCGGTACACTGCAAGTCGGGCAAGCCGCGGATCTGGTGATCTACAGCCTCGACCATCTACGCTTCTTCGGCTTCCACGATTGCGCGGTTGCACCCGTCGTCGCAGGGGAACCGATCACGGTGAAATACAGTGTGGTGGGCGGCCGGATCGTGGTCGATAACGGCGTGATTCCGGGGCTGGACATCGAACGGATGCGCGCCGAGGCGTGGGAAGGTGTGCAGGCGATGATGAACGTCGACGATTGACTTGCAGGCGATACAAAAACCTGTGGGAGCGAGCCTGCTCGCGAAAGCGGAGTGTCAGCCGCTGAACGGTTGGGCTGAT
>NZ_JABULD010000079.1:0-7099 GCF_014060985.1 Pseudomonas sp. MD195_PC81_125 | reverse complement strand
CGGCCGGCGGTCGCGTACCGGCCGGTCTGACCCTTAACCAGAACGTGCTCGACCGACTGCTGCGCGGTGACACCCAATATGGCGCGCCAGCGCTGGAAACCCTGAGCCTGACCACCCGCGATGCCTTCAATTTCTTCGGCAGCGTGAGCCTCGACACAATCGATCCGCAGACCGGCCAAAGCAAACTGCAGAACCTGCTGCTGGTCACCCCCGGCGATCTACGGTCTGGGCGATGCCAACGATGTGGCGAGCATTCGTACGGCCAACCTGATCTGGAACGGTGCGACGCAAAGCCCCGGCAGCGTCATCACCGGTGGCGCCGGTACGGGCAGCGGCACGCTGGATATTCAGGCCCAGCGGATCGAGCTGGGTTACGGCCCGATGCCTCAGGCCAGCGGGCTGGATCAGAACAATCGTCTGGCGCTGGGTTTTGCCAACGTCAACCTCAGCGCCAGCGAGCGCATCACCGCCAATCACAAGGGCAGCCTGGCGGTGTATCAGGAGCAGGGCGCTTACGATCCGCTCAAGGGTCACAGCTACAGCGGCGGCAATCTGAACCTGCGCACGCCGTTGCTCACCGGTGAGGCGGCATCGGTCAGCCTGCTCAAGGCCGGCAACAGCCTGACGCTCAGCGGCGCCGGGGCTGCCGGGGCGGCGAATGCCTTGGGTGCGGAGTTGAATCTTGAAGCCCGCGACATCGTGCTGGACAGCCGTATCGCCTTTGCCAGCGGCAAGTTGACCGTCAAGTCCGAGGGCGATTTGACGCTGGGCACTCGTGCCGTGCTGGACATGGCCGGGCGGACCTTGCCGTTCAATGATGTCAGCAAATACAGCTGGGGCGGCGACGTATCGCTGTACAGCGCCAACGGCAATATCCATCAGGCCGCGGGCTCGCGGATCGATCTGTCGGCGAAGAACAATCAGGCTGGTAACCTCAGCGTCATCGCACTGGCCGATGCGGCCGGGACGGTCGATCTGCAAGGCGAGATTGCCGGTGGCAGCAGCGGTTATTACGACGCCGGCGGCACGTTGGTGCCGTACAAGGCCGGTGGCGTGGACATTCGCGCACAGCGTCTGGGCGGTGACGCCACCGAGCAGTTCGCCGCGCTCAATCAGCGCTTGAATGCCGGGCAGGTTTACGGCAGCCGCAGCCTGCAACTCAAACAAGGCAACCTGGTGATCGGCGACGGTCTCAAGGCCGGTGAGGTCAATGTGTCGGTGGACAATGGCAGCCTGACGGTGGCCGGTCTGATCGATGCCAGCGGCGAGCGTGTCGGCAGCATTCGCCTGTCGGCGAAAAATGGCCTGACCCTGGCTGGCAGCAGCGTGCTCGATGCCCATGGTCGCGTGCTGCGTGTCGACAGCTACGGCAAGATCATCGATGCACCCAACCGCGCCACGGTCGAACTGAATTCCGGCGATGGTTTGCTCACGCTGGGCAGCGGTGCGCGCATCGACCTGCGTCACGGCACCGATGCCGTGCCCGGTGTCCTCGCCGGGCAACACGATGGAATGCTGCGCGGTACGCTGGAGCTGAACGCGCCGCGTCTGGGCAGCAATGACATCGCCATCGACGCCAGCGGTGCGCTGACCATTCAGGGCGCACGCTCCATCGGCCTCAACGGTATGCGCCGCTACACCGATGCCCGCGAGGGTGTCGATCAGGCGGTCAGTGGCCGGCCGTATCAAGTCATCGATCAGGCCATGCTCGAACGCATTCATGGCGACAGCAACGACTTTATCAACGCGGCACTGGGCAATAACGATCTGCTGCAACGCAAACTCGCCGGGCTGAATAACGCCACTTACGCCGATGCATTCCATCTGCGGCCCGGTGTGGAGATCGCCAGCAAAGCGGCTGACGGTGATCTGGTGGTGGAGGGCGATCTGGACCTTTCGGGTTATCGCTATGCCAGCCTCAATCCGCACACGCAGCTGAACCCCTCCGTATATGGTTCCGGGGAAGCGGGCAGCCTGGTGATTCGTGCCGGTGGCAACCTCGATATTTACGGCAGCATCAACGACGGCTTCGCGCCGCCACCGGAAACCCAGGACGATGCCGGCTGGAAACTGATTGCCGGTGTGCAGCCGTTCGGTGGCGATCTGATCGTGCCGGGCAGCGGTGTTTCGCTGGCTGAAGGGACACAGTTCCCGATAGGCGCCACGCTCAATTACGACGTGACCATTCAGGGCGCAGTGTTGGCCAGTGGCACGTTGTTGCCGACTCAGGCGGTGCTGGGTGAGGCGTATACCTTCAGCGCCGGCACCGTGCTGGCGGGGGCGATCCACGACAGCAGCGGTCATCTGCTGTACGCCGCCGGTACGCTGCTCAGCGACAGTGTGACGTTGCCTGCCGACACACGCCTGGGTGCCGGGATCCGTTTGAACAAGGCCACCGCCCTGCAAGCGATGAACTGGCCCAAGGGAGTGCCGTTGCCCAGCGTTTACGATGCAGACCTGACTACGTTCTCCGGGGTGAAGTTAAAGGGCGAACTGGCCTTGTTGCGCGGCTCGCTGATTCCGTCGATGACCGATGTGAAGCTCGCCGAAGGCACTTCGCTGATCGAGTTGCGCCCGTTCAACGGCACACAACAAGGCAAGAACTGGGCGCTGGCCAGCATGCTGCCGTCGGGCAGTGCCTCATGGTCGATGCGTGTGGTCGCCGGTGCAGATCTTGCTGCGGCCGACAGCCGTGCGGTCAAACCGCTGACCCCTGAAGGCAATCTGCGGCTGGCGGACAGTCATTACGGCGTCAACATCACCACGGCGGCGGGCAAGCTGGTCTGGGCTCCGGATAATCCCTTTTTTACCCCCTACGAGCCGGTCCCTGATGACATGCTCGAGTACTGTCAGCAGATTGCCGACTTGTGCGTACCCATGGCCCGTTGGGTCTGGGCGCCAGGTAGCGGAATGGGGCCGGACTACGAACCGGTTCCCGAGGAGGCTCAATTCATTTGTGATCTGCAGCCAGAGCTGTGCATCGGCAACAATCCGGGGAAAACGGCCAAGGCCCATACGCAGATGTTCAGTGTTCTGCGCACCGGTACTGGCGATCTCGATCTGATGGCTGCCGGCAACCTGAGCATGGATTCGCCTTTCGGCGTGTACACCGCCGGTACACAGTCATCGAATGTCGACCCGTTGTATAACCAGAAACGCGGGCATCTCTCGGACAATAACTCGGTGTTGGGCACCGCCGGTGCCGCTTATGAAAAGTGGGTCAACGGCGGTAGCGACAGCCTCTATCAGGCCTGGTATCCGCAATTGGGTGGCAATCTGCACATCAATGCCGGTGGCTCGGTTTCCGGTGATTCCGTCGGCACGAAAGCACAATCGGTAAATGGCGGTTTCCGCGAACAGATCGCCAGTGTGGCAATGGGTAACTGGCTGTGGCGCCAAGGCACGGGCAACCCGGATGTGCCCACAGCGTGGTGGATCAACTTTGGCAGTTACGCTACTCGGTTGATGACGCCTGACGGCAATACCGAACCTTACCTGGTGGGCTTCACCGGATTCGGCACCCTGGGCGGCGGCAACATCAGCCTGCGTGCCGGTGGCGACGCCGGGATGCTCAGACCGTTGGGCGATGCGGTCAATTATCCGCGCAGCCAAGGGCTGATCGTTGCCGTGGGCAGCACCGGGCGTGTCGCCGACGATGGCAGCGTGCAGATGACTGGCGGTGGCGATATGGACATTCGCATTGGCGGCGCATTCAACCCATCGCTGCAAGCGCGGGCCGGGGGATAGCGGGACTCAGCCGCCGAGGCACGACCTGCAAGGCGCACTGATCAACTTGCGCGGTGCGGCGCAATTGACCGGAGGGGCGCTGGGCGGCCTCAATCTGCAATACGGTGCCAGCTCGCAGTTGCATGATGTCCGTGAAACCCGACCGCTGGATCCGTTCACCTCGACGACCAGCAACGCCTCCGGTGGCCTGGTGTTGATTCCCGGCGACTCGGGCATGAGCCTCAGTACCCGTGGAGACCTGGTGTTGGGCGGTGCGGCAGATCCCGGACGTGTGCGCCTGCTCAATGCCACGCCATTGCTTGATGACAACGGCAATATCCGCACTGGTGGCATCCTGAGCGGCTTCTCGCTGTGGACTGATCACACCGCCATCAATCTTTTTTCCGCTGGAGGCAATCTCACGCCGAGTACTCAATTGGCCGAGACGGAGGCCAATCTATCCCCTGTGAGCGGCGCCAACTCGTCGCCCACCGATGGACGTTTTGTGTACCCGTCGATTCTTTCGGGCGGTGGCGGCGCAGGGGGCGATTTATGCCGGGCCATCGGCGGCTTACAGCGAGCGTGACTTGTCACGGACAACCGCTTATTCACTGTTACTGGCCCCTTCGACATCCGGACAACTCGAACTGTTGGCCGGTGACTCGATCTACGCCGGCGGCTATGCGATCAATCAGTCGGGTGCCAGTCCGCTAGCCATCGCCACCCCGTTCAGGCCGTCATTCCTGGCCTTTGCCGGCAATAACCCCAACAAGCCACTCAACAGCAATTACGGCAGTGACGGTGTTAAACCGGAAGGTAATTCGCGTTATCCGTTGTTCGCTTTTGGGCCCGACAGCTATTCCGGTTTGAGTGAAGTGCAGGGGCCCGCACGGTTCTATGCCCTGACCGGCGATCTGGTGGGGGTACGCAGTGGCGAGACGTTGAGTTTCGATACCTCGAAACGCACTTGGTACGAAGCAGCAGGCCCTGTCTGGATGATTGCCGGACGTGACATCGTGGCATCCGGAACCCACCTGGGCCAACCGACAGCCGTGCAGCCCGAGGAAATGGGCGTCGGTCAGGAGGGCATTACCTCGACCGGCAACCTGTTCGTTCATAACGACGTGCGAGATGTATCGCGCGTCTCGGCAGGTCGCGACATTCTCTACAGCAGCTTCGATATCGCCGGCCCTGGCACGCTGGATATCAATGCCGGGCGCAACATCCTGATGGAAAATCGCGCCAGCATTACCAGCCTCGGCGCGATAGTGGCCGGGGATACGCAGCCCGGTGCAAGCGTGGTATTGCAGGCGGGCACGGGCGCGCAGGGGCCGGATTACACAAGGTTCATCGCGCGTTACCTGAGCCCGCAGAACCTTGCCAATCCGGATGCCGCTCTCAACAGCCAGCCGGGCAAGGTGGTCAAGACCTACCTCGACGAGTTGCAGAGCTGGCTGACCCTCGGCTACGGCTTCAGCGGGAACGCAGAGCAGGCACAGGCTTTCTATGCCGCGCTGCCAAGTGCCGAGCAGGCGATCTTTGCGCGGCAGGTGTACTTCGCCGAACTGCGCGCCGGTGGCCTGGAATACAACGACGTCGATGGTCCGCGCAAAGGCAGTTACCTGCGTGGTCGCAACGCCATTGCGGCGCTGTTCCCGAGCACTGATGTGGCGGGCAATCCGATCCGCTATGACGGCGACATCACGCTGTACGGCGGCGCCGGGGTCAAGACCCTGTTCGGCGGCGACATCCAGATGCTCACGCCGGGCGGCGGTCAGGTGTTCGGCATCGAAGGCGCGGCGCCACCGTCCACGGCGGGGGATCATTACGCAGGGTTCGGGCAACATTCAGCTCTACTCGCAGGGCAGCATTCTGCTGGGGCAGAGCCGGATCATGACGACCTTCGGTGGCTCGATCCTCGGCTGGTCGGCCGAGGGCGACATCAACGCCGGTCGCGGCTCGAAAACCACCGTGGTCTACACCCCGCCAAAAACGCGTCTATGACACTTGGGGCAACGTGACCCTGTCACCATCGGTGCCAAGCACCGGTGCGGGTATCGCCACACTCAACCCGATTGCCGAAGTCGCACCCGGCGACATCGACCTGATCGCGCCGCTGGGCACCATTGATGCGGGCGAGGCGGGGATTCGTGTCTCGGGCAACGTCAACATCGCCGCGCTGACTGTGGTCAACGCCGCCAACATCGCGGTGCAGGGCAAGGCGACGGGTGTGCCTGTTGTGTCGGCGGTGAACACCGGGGCGATCACCTCGGCAAGCTCCGCTGCCTCTTCAGCCACCCAGGCCGCTGAAGACGTGGCCCGTCAGCAGCAGGCAGCAGCGCAACAGAACCAGGCCTCGGTGTTCACCGTGCAGGTGCTGAGTTTCGGTAACGAGCAACTGGCGCCAAACCGCGATGGCGCCAGCCGTGCGCCGACGACCGGATACAACCCGGACAGCCCGGTGCAGGTGCTGGGCGCCGGGGTGCTGGATGAACAGGCGAAACAGCAGCTGACCGAGGAGGAGCGTGGGCAACTGACGTTGTAAAAGACTCTCGTGCAGTACTTTGGGCGGCCGGTGGGTCGCCCTTTTTTTGTGTGGAGCGGAAGGCTTAGGGATACGCCTGTCGAGCGTGCAAAAGGTTGAGAATCTCGATCCGGTCGGTCACCCGATAAACCACGACATAGTTGGGATGGACAACGATTTCCCGGGTGCCGGCGACCTTGCCGAAGCGATAAAGGTAGGGGTGACGTGGAAGGGCCGAGGTAGCCGCTTCGATGGCGGCGTTCAGTTGACTGGCCGCCACGACGTTTCGGTCAGCGATGTAGTTCAGGGTTTGCCAGAGTTGAGTGCG
Source organism: Pseudomonas sp. MD195_PC81_125 (assembly GCF_014060985.1). Lineage (NCBI taxonomy): Bacteria > Pseudomonadati > Pseudomonadota > Gammaproteobacteria > Pseudomonadales > Pseudomonadaceae > Pseudomonas > Pseudomonas sp. MD195_PC81_125. Next base: position 521 of record NZ_JABULD010000079.1, on the reverse strand, counting down.
AGCTTCAGGTCGCCAGTCAACCCGCACTGTTTTTGTTGAGTTTCGATTCGATGAGGGCGCGCATTTCGGCCATTACCTGCTCGTGGGGGATGTTGGGCCGCGGATCATCCATCGAGGCCTGTACCTGTGCCCGGAACCAGCGATCATAGCTGGCGGCCTGCTCTGGGGTTTCGAAGTCTGAAACGATAAGGGAAAGTTCGGCGCTCATAGTGACCTCCATGATCAATGTGAAGCAGTCTAAGGGGGATGTGGCTCGCTGTCGTCACTGGCAAGACGAAGTGCGCAGTATCCCGAAGCGCTGGCGGGAAAGATGTCAGACGTTTCCCTTGCCCATAAGGGAAAATCGACGCACGTTGTCATCGGATTCCTCCACAACACCGCCGTCTGTGTAGGAGCTGCCGCAGGTGCGATCTTTTGATCTGGCTTGTAAAAACCAAAACCAAAAGATCGCAGCTGCGGCAGCTCCTACAGGTCGAGGTCAGAAGGCGTAGGGGATGCTGACCTTGGCCCAGAGCATGTTC
>NZ_JABULD010000078.1:0-2196 GCF_014060985.1 Pseudomonas sp. MD195_PC81_125 | reverse complement strand
GCCCAGAGCATGTCGCCTTCCGGCCGGTTCTCCACGTCAAATTCCTTGGCCCAGCGAATCTCCGCGCTGGCGTATTTGAGGAAGGTGAAGTGCAACGCCGGGCCAATCGCGAAGACCTGGCCGCGCACGCCGTCGTCCACTTCCTGCCCGGCGAATTGCACGGTGTGGCCGTACTGTTTGTCGTCGGTGGTCTGCTTGAGGTAATAGCCGTTGATACCGAGCATCACATCGTCGGTGATCTTGTAACTGGCCGAATAGTCGAAGTGGAAAATCTGTCCGGACTTGTAGTCGGTGTCCTTGTTCTTTTCGTTGAAGCTGTAGGTGGTCTTGAGTGACACCTCGGTCTTGTCGGTCGGCAGCCAGGTGAACGAGAACAGCGGCTTGTAGGTGTAGAAATTGTTGCTGGTATTGGCCAGCCGATCGACGCTGTATTCACCGGTGGGCACCGTGATTTCCAGGGCGGCGCCGAGGGTCAGGTTCTTGCCCATGTCCCACAGGATGATCGGTGCAATCGTGGTGTCGCCCATGCCTTCGCGGGTATCGCTGAGACCGAATACCGACACTTCCTGTTTCAACCAGGGCTGGGCGATGTAGCCGGCCAGGCGTCCACCGAACACGCGTACCGGGCTCAGGTAATCGATGCGCGGAATGACCGCCGTGGATTCGATGTCGACATTCGGCACCTTGCCGCCCAACGAGCTGATGTTGAGCTTGGTCGACTTGTAATGGTTGTAGTAAAGGTTGAACGCGACCATGTTCTCCGGAAGGCTGTCGACTTCCAGCGGCAGCATGAAGAACCCGTCGGTGCCGGGGCCGATGTTGTCGACGCCGGCTTCGGTGGCCAAGGCCGACAAGGACGCGGTGCAACCGAGCAAAGTCAGTGCCAGACGCAAGGGAAAAGTGGCGCGGTTCGGGCTCATGGCTGTCCTCATTATTATTGTGGTGGGACGTGGCGCCGGTACGCGAAACGTCCGGCACCATAGAAATAAGCGCTAGAGGCCCGACGGGGCAGGGTATTGGCGGACAGTTAGGGGGACTTCTGCGGACAGTCGGCCAACCCTGTGCTAACTTCCTTCGACATAACCGGTTACAAAAATAACAATCAAGCGTGATCCGGAATGTCAGCCCCCATGAACGTAAAAGTCCAAGACCCCACTTTCGAATTGGCGCTGGTCTCGCCGTTTCTCCTGCAAACCCTCGCCGAAGTCGTGCACAACAAAGGCATCGACCCCCAAAGCCTGTGCCGTGGCCTGGGCTTCACCCTCGATGATCTGCAGGATCCGGCGCAACGGATTTCCTATCGCCAGGCTGTGGCAATGATTCAGCGCGCGCTCAAAGTGTTGCCCAATCAGGGGTTGGGGTTGTGGGTCGGCGCGCAGAATGTGCTGGGTACGCTGGGGCTGCTCGGGCACGTGCTGTCGCTGTGCAAGACCTTGCGCGATGCCTTTGCCCTCGGCATCCGCCATCAGCACACCTCCGGCGGGATCGTGGTGTCCAGCGTCGATGTGGTGGGTGATCAGGTGCACCTCGACGCCGAGTGCCGCTTACCGTTCGCTGAGGTTCAGGTGTTCGCCGTCGAAGAATTCTTTGCCAGCCTGCTGGTGTATGGCCGGGCCTTGGCCGGCAGTGAATTCAAGCCGATTGCCGTGGAGTTTGTGCACGCCGCGCCGGATTACCTGAGCGAATACCACCGCTTGCTCGGGCCCGATGTGCGTTTCGGTTGTCTGCACAATCGCATGCTGATCGATGTTCAGTGGCTGGACGTCAACTTGCCCAATCATCATTCGCTGGCGCTGCGCCAGGCGGTTGCCTTGCTGGAGCTGGAAGCGGCGCAGGTGCACCAGAAACTCGATTTGATTCAGGCGGTGGAACGGGCGATTGCCCGGGATCTGAGCCGGGGCAGCCATATCGAAAAAATCGCCGGCGACTTGAACATGAGCAGCCGCACTTTGCGCCGGCGCCTCACCGAGCACGCGCTGACCTTCGAAGCGCTGCTGGAACAGGTGCGGCAGGCGCGGACCCTGAGTCTGCTGGCCAATCCGGACATGCCCATCGAGCGGATTACCGAAGAGGTCGGCTACAGCGACGTGCGCAGTTTTTCGCCGGGCGTTCAAGCGCTGGACCGGGATGAGCCCGAGTGCGTGGCGCCAGGAGAGCATCGTAACTCTCTGAAGATCAAAAGATCGCAGCCTTTCG
>NZ_JABULD010000459.1:0-5108 GCF_014060985.1 Pseudomonas sp. MD195_PC81_125 | reverse complement strand
TGCCCGTGCGCCGATTCATCTGGAAAAAAGGTGCAGAACTGGGACGCTTCAAGCTGGGTTCGACCGCGATCGTGCTGTTTGGCCCGGATCAGGTGAAATGGGCTGAAGAGTTGGTCGCCGGTTCGCCAGTACAAATGGGTCAAGGCTTGGCACTGCCAAAAGCCTGAGACATCAGCGCCCCCGCGTAGGAGCTGCCGCAGGCTGCGATCTTTTTGACTTTGTTTTTTAAAAACCAGGATCAAAAGATCGCAGCCTGCGGCAGCTCCTACCGGTTGAAGGCTGACATGCTCATTTGCTGCTATGGTTTTTGGCATGAGCCAGACCATCTCCCCCCCGCTGCTGAGCGCTCCGATTCCCACGCAGTCGCGCCTGTCGTTCTGCGAAGCCACCCCGCGCGACCTCAAGCGCTGGATCGCCGGCCTGCCCAAGGCCAACATCGGCGAAACCGCCCGCCAGTTGTACCAAGGCCTGGGCGAACTCAATCAATTGCTGACCCCCAGTGACAATCGCCTGCAACTGCTGGAGCTGCTGCGCCCCGAGGTGTATTTCGTCTGTCAGCATCTGGAACGGCACTTCCTGCATCAGGCGATCATGCTCGATGACCGTTCGCGCAAGATCAGCAACCTGTGTCAGGCGCTGCAAAGTCAGTTGGCCATCGGCTACAAGCAGATCGTGCTGCGCATCGTGCCCAAGTACCACAAGGATCGGGCAGCGCTGGTCAGTCAGGCCCTGCAACGCGCCGCGCATGCGCTCAAGGGACAACTGCTGCGCGCCGCGCAGCTGTATAGCCCGGCGCCGGAGCAACTGTGGTTCGAGCTGCATCAGTTGTTTCGCTGCGCCTGTGGCTTGCAACTGCAACAGCGTCGGGTGCACGACGACCTGGCGAGCCTGACCACCGAGCTGAGCCTGGAGCAGACCTACATCGCCGCGCTGCTGCTGGGCAGCGCTCGTTGCAACCAACTGCGGCAGAACCAGATCGCCCGACTGGCTGAGGTGGTGGAACCGTGGAGCGCACTGCTCAAACTGCATCCTGGCAGTCCGCAGGATGGACTGTTCGCCATCAGCGCGGAACTGGACGTCGGCCCGCGTTATCGCAGCATGTTTCGCAAAGAACAACAGACAGATTTGCTGGGCTTCGATCCGCAACCGTTGGTGAACGCCATCGAAATGCATTTACTGCAACAGGATTCGCCGGCGCCGCTGCCTGTCCCGGCGGGTCTGAGCCTCGACACCCTGCAGCATCTGCACGCCAGTTGGGGCCAGACCGCCGAGCGCAGTTTTCAGCGCACCCCCGGCCAGGGCAACCTGACCGTGTGCGTCGGCATGAGCGCCCTGCACTTCTACCTGGGAGGCGAACGCACTTTCAGTGAGTTGCTCAAGCATCCCGGCGCCCGCGCGGCGAACTTCAGCCGCGCGGTGGCCAAGGGCGAAAAGGACAGTTGGAGCCAGGCGTTCGACGCCGCCCCGCAAAGCGGCGCTGATGAATTTCTGCCGTATGAAGAGATTCAGTACGACCATATCGGCGAAGACGAAAGCACAGCCGACCACACGCCGCACTACCCGACTTACACCTTGCCGGTGATCAACCATAGCCCCGGAGGTTATTGCTTGGGCTGGCCGAACGAGGTGCCCGCCGAGTTGCAGGCCGGGGAGATGGTCGGGATTCAGGACAGCTCGAATCAAGGCTGGAGCATTGCGGTAGTGCGCTGGATTCGTCAGGTACGCGGTGGCGGACCGCAAATGGGCCTTGAGCTGGTGGCGCCGCACGCCGAGCCCTGCGGTTTGCAACTGGTGCGTTCGCGGGACGATCACAGCCATTACTTGCGAGGCCTGCTGCTGCCCGAGATCAGTGCCATCGACTTGCCCGCGACCTTGCTGGCCCCGCGCCTGCCGTTTCAGGAAGGCAATAAAGTGCTGATCAACACCCATGGCGAAGAACACCGCGCCGGGCTGGATCGACGGGTGGCGAGTACGCACAGCTTCAATCAGTTTGCCTATCGCTCGCTGGAGGCCGCACGCAATGGCGGGGGCGAGGAGGATTTCGACTCGTTGTGGAAATCGCTTTAAAGCTTTAAAGAAACTGTGGCGAGGGAGCTTGCTCCCGCTGGACTGCGCAGCAGTCCCACTCTCTTGAGTCAAAGAGCAGGGCCGCTTCGCGCCCCAGCGGGAGCAAGCTCCCTCGCCACAGAGGCCGCCTCAGGCTCAGAGCTGCCCGTCGCGATCGCGAAAGCCCAGCAGATACAGCACACCATCCAGCCCAAGGGTGGAAATCGCCTGCTTGGCCGACTGCTTGACCAGCGGTTTGGCGCGGAACGCCACACCCAGCCCGGCAATCGCCAGCATTGGCAGGTCATTCGCGCCGTCGCCTACGGCGATGGTCTGCTCCAGGCGCAAGCCTTCCTTGTGCGCCAGTTCCTTCAGCAGATCCGCCTTGCGCTGGGCATCGACAATCGGTTCGATCGCCACGCCGGTGCACTTGCCGTCGACCACTTCCAGTTCGTTGGCGAACACGTAGTCGATGCCAAGTTTGGCCTGCAATTGCTTGGCGAAGTACGTGAAGCCGCCGGACAGGATCGCGGTCTTGTAGCCCAGACGCTTGAGTTCGGCGAACAGGGTTTCGGCACCTTCAGTCAGGCGCAGCGAGGCGCCGATCGAATCCAGTACGCTGACATCCAGGCCTTTGAGCAACGCCAGGCGCTCCTTGAAGCTGGCGCGGAAGTCCAGTTCGCCCGCCATCGCCCGCTCGGTGATGGCCGAGACTTGCTCGCCGACACCGGCGGCCTTGGCCAGTTCGTCGATGACTTCGGCTTCGATCAGGGTCGAGTCCATGTCGAACACCGCCAGACGCCGGTTGCGCCGGAACAGCGAGTCTTCCTGGAAGGCGATGTCGACGTTCAGCTCCTGGGCGACGCTGAGGAATTCGGCACGCAGCGCCTGCGGATCAGCCGCTTCGCCACGCACCGAGAACTCGATGCAGCCCTTGCCCTTGTCCGCCGGAGTGTCCAGCGGCATGCGACCCGACAGACGGTCGATATGGTCGATGTTCAGGCCATATTTGGCGGTGATCGAGCTGACCGCCTGCAATTGGCCGGCGGTCACTTTGCGGGTCAACAGGGTGACGATGTGGCGTTTCTTGCCCTGATTGCCCACCCATTGCTGGTAATCCTCTTCGGAAACCGGGGTGAAACGCACCTGCTGGTCGAGCTCGTAGCCCTTGAACAGGATGTCCTTGAGCACGGCTTTGCCTTGCTCGGAGTCGGGAATCTCGACCAGGATGCCGAACGACAGGGTGTCGTGGATCACCGCCTGACCGATGTCGAGAATATTCACACCACCCTGTGCCAGAACGCCAGTAATGGCCGCAGTCAGACCCGGACGGTCGACTCCCGTGATGTTAATCAGGACGATTTCGCGCAACGCGCACCCCCGCAACTGGAAAAAAACCGCATTCTACCCACTTTCAGTGACCATCGGGCACCGCGAGCGCTTTGCCGGTCTAGGGCCTGTCGCTATACTGCGCGTCAACTTCACGGACAAAAGAGCCGAGCTCAGTGAACCGGCCCACGCCAGTTAAAACCGATAACTTCTTCCTGCTGATCTTCCGTGCACTGCGTCATCGCCGTGTGCCGATTGCATTGCGCATTGCCAGCCATAACGTGATCCTGGTCGCTCTGGCCCTGGTGATCTATGCCGGGGTGATGGGCTTGCAGTTCAAGCAGGCCATGCACGAGCAGGCCGACGCGCTGGGCGAAAGCCTGACTACGCAGACCGCCACATCCGCCACTGAACTGTTGGTGTCCAACGACATCCTCAGCCTCAACGTGCTGCTCAACAACCTGACCAAGAACAAGCTGGTGGCCCACGCGGCCATCTATAGCGTGGACAACCGCATCCTCGCCGAATCCGGTCAGCGCCCCAAGCACAGCCTGTTGGGCGAAGCCGAAGGCATGTACGAGAGCAAGATCACCTTCCAGGACGTGACCGCCGGGCAACTGCGCATCAGCCTGGACATGGATCAGTTCCAGCAGCCGATGACCATCAGCCTGCAGAGCATGGGCATTCTCAGTGCGATCCTGTTGGCGCTGTCGCTGGCCCTGAGTCTGCGCATGGGCCGCTATCTGTCGACGCCGCTGCTGCAATTGCGCGTCTGGCTGCGCAACATCGACGAATACACCCCGGGCACCGACCGTCAGGACGAGATCGGCGATCTGGCGCGTCAGCTGCACGCCAACTTCGCCCCCAGAGCCTGCGCCCAAACCCGAGCCCGAGCCGGAACCCGAGTTCGAAGAAGAGGATGAGCCAGAGTTCGAAGTGCGCAACCTGCGTGACCCGAGCTTTGACGAAACCCGCCCGATGGCTGCGCAAAAACCTGCACCGCGCCATGTGGTCAGCACCGTTGAAGACGATGAGGACGACGACGCTTTTGCTGACCTGCGCGACGAATCGCTGGATGCAGCGCCGCAACCGCTCACGCGCAAGGCTACGCCCAGCGTGCCCCAGCACAGCGCGGTACTGGCCGTGCAACTGGGCTCGCAGGAACAACTGCGGCGCCTGCCGCGTGCCCGTCTGGAAGAGTTGCTGGAGCGCTACCGCGATTGCCTTGATCAGGCCGCTTCGCTGTATCAGGGCGAGATCGAAACCCTGAACGACGGCAGCACGCTGATGCTGTTCCACACCGAAGACAGCGGTGACGACTACCTGACCAATGCGATCTGCTGCGGTGAATTGCTGCGGGCGCTGGGCCATCAATTGCAGATCGAAGTCGCTGACAGCGGTATCACTCTGCAATTGCAGTTGGGCCTGACCCTGGGTGACGACCTGTTCGGTCTGAGCCAGATCGACTTGCTGCTGACCGACTCGGCCCAGGATGCCCTGGCCCTGTCTCAGCACAGCCGCAACCTGCTGCTGGTCGAGCGCAAGATCGGTGACGACGGGCTGATTCGCCAGCGTGCGCGGATCCGTCCGATCGCCAGCCCTGAGGGGGCTTGCTGTGTGGAGCGCTTGATGGAGCCTTATCCGTCGATGCTCGAGCGGCAACTGGCGCGGATGCATGAGCGCCGGGCGTAAGCTTCAGGCCTGATGTACAGAAGCCCGCAGACAAGTGATTG
>NZ_JABULD010000641.1:0-6829 GCF_014060985.1 Pseudomonas sp. MD195_PC81_125 | reverse complement strand
CAACCCTGCTTCTTGGGGGGCGCTGCGCGCCCATCGGGGATAAATCCCCTCGCCACAACCCCGATCCACTCCTTTCTGGAGGCCATTGGAACCCCTGCGCTATCCTGCTGCCCACTAAGGTATGACCATCAGCACAGGAGGTTTGAATGCGTACCCTTGAACTGGCAGGCGTGCAGGTTCCAGTGATCGGCCAAGGCACCTGGCGCATGGGCGAAGACCGCTCGGCGCACTCGCGTGAAGTGTCCGCGCTGCGCCAAGGCATCGAACTGGGCATGACCCTTATCGACACCGCAGAAATGTACGCCGAAGGCGGTGCCGAAGCTGTCGTCGGCGAAGCCATCGCGGGCCTGCGCGATCAGGTGTTTCTGGTGAGCAAGGTCTATCCGCACAACGCCAGCCGCAAAGGTATCCCGCAAGCCTGCGAACGCAGTCTGCGCCGGCTCGGCACCGATTACATCGACCTCTATCTGCTGCATTGGCGCGGCCAGTATCCGCTGGAAGAAACCGTCGAAGCCTTCGAACGCCTGCGCGAGGACGGCAAGATTGGCCGTTGGGGCGTGTCGAATTTTGATGTCGATGATCTCGAAGAATTGTCTTCCCCGGCCTGTGCGACCAATCAGGTGCTGTACAACCTGGAAGAGCGCGGCGTCGAATTCGATCTGCTGCCATGGTGCCAGCAGCAACGCATGCCATTGATGGCGTACTGCCCGATCGGTCAGGGCGGTGCGATGCTGGCTGAACCGGTGCTGAACACGATTGCCACTCGTCACAAGGTAACCCCGGCACAGGTTTCACTGGCGTGGATTCTGCGTCAGGATGGTGTGATTGCGATTCCCAAGGCTGTGCGACCGGAACACGTGCAACTCAATGCACAAGCGGCGCAGTTGCAACTGGATGCCGGGGATCTGGCGGCGCTGGATCAGGTATTCAAAGCGCCACAACGCAAGCAACGGCTGGCGATGGTCTGAGTCGCTGGCCGTTGGCGAGGGCTTCGTCATGAGAAGCACTGATCAGTACGATCCGTTCAATCTGCAGCGTTTCGTCCAGGCGCAGGACCCGGTGTTCGAACGGGTTCAGCGCGAACTCGATGAAGGGCGCAAACGCAGTCACTGGATGTGGTTTGTGTTCCCGCAGTTCGCCGGGCTGGGTGGCAGCGAGATGTCCCGGCGTTACGCCATTCAATCCGCCGAAGAGGCGCAGGCCTATCTGGCCCACGACCTGCTTGGCGCACGGCTGCGCACCTGCACGCAACTGGTGCTGAACATCCGTCAGCGCTCGATAGCCGAGATTTTCGGCCACCCCGACGACCTGAAATTCCACTCCTCGATGACCCTGTTTGCGCAGTTCAGCGCCGACGACTGCCCGTTCGCTCAGGCACTGGAGCGCTACTTCCATGGCATCCTTGACGAATGGACGTTGCAGCTACTGGACTCAAAACAGGCCCAGTTGCCCCCCGATCAGGGTTGAAAAATCGTCATCGACGAACGGCAGAATCGCATCCGCCACCGGTTGCAGCTGGCGAGTGATGTAGTGGTCGTAGTCGATGGCGGCGCGGCGCACTTCCAGCGGTTCCGGCCCGGCGAGAGTGATGACGTAACTGATCCAGCCGCCATTCTGGTACTGCCGTGGGCGACCCTGCTGCGCGTTGTAATCATCGGCCAGCCGCGCCGCCCGCACGTGCGGCGGCACGTTGCGTTCGTAGTCGTCGAGGGTGCGGCGCAGGCGCTTGCGGTAGACCAGTCGTTCATCGAACTCGCCAGCCAGAGTCTTGCGCACGTAATCACGCACGTAATCCTGATACGGCCTGCGCTGGAAGATCCGTTCGTAGAGCTCCTGCTGAAATTGCCGGGCCAGCAGCGACCAGTCGGTGCGCACGGTTTCCAGGCCTTTGTAGACCATTTCTTCACTGCCGTCGGCGCGGGTCACCAGTCCGGCGTAGCGCTTCTTGCTGCCCTCCTCGGCGCCGCGAATGGTCGGCATCAGAAAGCGTTTGTAGTGGGTTTCGTACTGCAATTCGAGGGCGCTTTGCAGGCCGTATGCTTCCCGCACGTGCTCGCGCCACCAGTCGTTGACGTGCTTGACCAGCGCTTGGCCGATCTGCGCCGCCTCCTCCTGACCGTGCGCGCGACGCAGCCAGACGAAAGTTGAGTCGGTGTCGCCATAGATCACCGCATGGCCCTGCGCTTCGATCAGTTGACGGGTGCGCAGCATGATCTCGTGGCCGCGCAAGGTAATCGACGACGCCAGCCGCGTATCGAAAAACCGGCAGCCGCTGGAACCGAGCACGCCGTAGAACGCGTTCATGATGATCTTCAGCGCCTGCGACAGTGGCGCGTTGTGCTCGCGTTTGGCGGTCTCGCGACCTTCGGCGACGCGCGCGACAATCGACGGCAGGCAATGTCGGGTGCGCGAGAAACGCGCGCCGCGAAAACCCGGAACCGAATCGGCATCGTCCGGGTGCTGCAAACCTTCGATCAGCCCCACCGGGTCGATCAGAAAGGTGCGGATGATCGACGGGTACAGGCTCTTGTAATCGAGCACCAGTACCGACTCGTACAGCCCCGGCTGCGAGTCCATGACGAAGCCGCCGGGGCTGGCCTGTGGCGGATTGGTGCCCAGGTTTGGCGCAACGAAACCCTGACGATGCATCAGCGGCATGTACAAATGGGTGAACGCCGCTACCGAGCCGCCGCTGCGGTCCGCCGGCAGGCCAGTGACGCTGGCGCGCTCGAGCAAAAACGTCAGCAGTTCGGTTTTGGCGAAGATCCGCGTGACCAGTTCGCAGTCCTTGAGGTTGTACTTGGCCAGCGCCGGTTTGTCCTCGGCGAACATGCGGTTGATTTCGTCCATGCGCTGGTATGGGTTGTCGATCGCCTTGCCCTCGCCAAGCAGGGTCTGGGCGACGTTTTCCAGGCTGAACGAAGGGAAACTCCAGGTCGCCGAACGCAGCGATTCAATGCCATCGATGATCAGCCGCCCCGCTGCCGAAGCAAAGAAATGCGTGCGACTGCCGTGTTCGCGCCATTGCATCTCTTCACCGCCACGGCCGATTTTCAGCGGCACGCCGAGGCGCCGCGCGTGTTCGTGGAGGACGCGCAGGTCGAACTGCACGACGTTCCAGCCGATGATCGCGTCGGGGTCGTGGAGAGCGAACCAGTCGTTGAGCTTTTTCAGGATCAGCGTGCGTGAGTCGCAGTATTCGAGATCGAAGTCGACAATGCTCGCATCACCGTTCGGTGCGCCGAGCATGTACACCTGACGCTGGCCGCAGCCTTCCAGGGCAATGGAATACAGCTCGCCGGTTTCGGTAGTTTCGATGTCCAGCGATACCAGACGCAGTTGCGGTCGGTAGTTGGGGTCGGGTTTCAGTTGGGCATTGAGCAAGATGCCGTCGTCATCGGCACTGCCACTGAACAGCACCGGCGCGGTGATGAAGCGCTCCATCAGGTAGCGTTCCGGCGGGCGCACGTCGGCTTCAAAGACGTCGACCCCGGCGCGGTTGAGCGCGGTTTCCAGGCGCATCAATTGACCGTGTTGCTGGCAATACAGGCCCAGCACCGGGCGATGCTCGAAATCCTGCAGGGCCAGCGGGCGCAGCTCGACATTCTTTTCATCGTGCAGCAGACGTTCGGCTGCTTCGCGTTGTGCAGCGGGGATAAACGCCACTGACGTCTGCGGCGCCAGACGCACACGGCGCGGTCCGGCGTCGGTCGCCAGCCAGAACTCGACTTCGGTGCCGGCCGGGGTGTCGCGCCAATGCCGGGTCAGGACGAAGCCCTGCTGTAAATCCACCACTGCAACCTCAGGAATTGAATCAGAGGGGCATTCTACGCTGCCATTCAGGGGATAACCCCATACCCTGTGGCGAGGGGATTCATCCCCGATGGCCTGCGTAGCGGGCCCAAAACCATCCAGTGATATGTGTCAGAAAAATCCGGCTTCATGAGTTTGGGGCTACTTCGCAGCCCATCGGGGATAAATCCCCTCACCACAAGGTTTCCCTTCGCGCAGGCTCAGGGGTAGGTATTTTCGGCAAATGACGTTTTTTGCGTGCTATCTGCCGCTTTGCCACCTTGCCCTGCGCGCCAGCGTCTACGATGCTTGGAGAACAACGACAACACCTGAGTAACCACCATGAAGACCGTCGCCCAACTGCTCAAGCTCAAAGATCAGAAAAATCAGGAAGTGCACCATATCGATCCCGGTCACATGGTGCTCGAAGCGCTGATGAAAATGGCCGAGAAAAACGTCGGGGCCTTGGTGGTGATGGAAGATGACAAAGTGGTCGGCATCATCAGTGAGCGTGATTACGCGCGCAAACTGGTGCTGCACGGGCGCTCGTCAGTGGGCACACCGGTGCGCGACATCATGGTCAAGGACGTCATCACCGTGGACACCCACCAGACCGTCGACACCTGCCTGGGCATCATGTCCGACAAACGCCTGCGCCACTTGCCGGTGGTGGAGAACGGCAAGCTGATCGGCCTGCTGTCGATCGGCGACCTGGTGAAAGAGGCGATTGCCGAACAGGCCGAGCTGATCAAGCAGCTGGAGCAGTACATTCGCGGGGAATAAATCCCTCCCTCCTTTAGGAGTGAGCCCTGTGGTGAGGGGATTTATCCCCGATGGACTGCGTAGCGGTCCCAGCTTTTTTGGGGGTGCTTCGTGCCACATCGGAGATAAATCCCCTCACTACAGGATCTTGTGGTGGTCAAACCGGCCAATGCCGGGCGAAGACAGGCGCCAGCACCGGGTGCCGGTCAATGCGCTGCAACCATGCGTAGAACCCGGGGCGGGTCTGGCGCAGGTGCTCGCGACTCCCCGACCAGCGCGTCACCACCGCTGCCAGCACATCTAGGGCGCCGGGCGTCTCATCGTCCAGGTACAACTCGGCGGAAAACTGATCGGCAAATACTTCCCAACTCCAGTGCAAGCGCTCGCGGGCACCGGCCATCAGATTCTGTCGTGAGGCTTCGTCCGGCATCACCAGCCAGCGCTCTGGGTAATCGATGACGCCGATGGCTGCATAGCAATTGCTCGCGATGTAGACCATGCCGCGAATCGCCTGATCGCGATCAGCCGCCTTGGCCGGCAACAGACCGGACTCGGGAAAACTCAGGCCCAGATGAATCAGAATCGCCACACTCTCGGTGATCGCACTGCCATCGGGCAACTGCAGGGTCGGCACCTGTTTCAGTGGATTGAGGCGCGCCAGGGCTTCGGCCGCCTCGCTCGAAGCTTCGATATCGATGAAGCGATAGGCGATCTGGCATAACTCCAGCGCTGCTTCGATGGCTGCAGCACCCGAATTGCGATGTCCGTACAGTTGATACATGCCCCCTCCTCGATCTCGACGGATCTGTGTAGCCCTATTTATAGCGGGTGTATCGGCTTTGGCACGTTTTTCCCATGCATTCGCGACTTGCGAATTCAAACCCCGCAAAACTGCGCTGGCGGTGCCCATCCCGCACCAAGAGCAATCATCGAACGCTATCCGCGTTCTTGTAAGGTGCGATACCGGACCAAAAGTTCGCGTATCCGAACTGGCAACAAGGAGGTCACTGCGTGAATCTTCAATCGTTCTGCCGTTTCACGGCCTGTTTATACCCATCCGCGCAATGTCGAGTTCACCTGAACAGCACCGGCCACCCGCGCATTTACGTCATTACCTGAACCTGATAACCGACCACTCTGCTGGCGCTGAATAATGCACCGACGGCAGCGTGGTATTTATTTTTTAAATAAGACCCATGAAGTTGTTGAGCCAGCACTGAGTTAATCAGCGACTGCCAAATTGTCGAACAATAACTTCAATTGATTTTTTAATTGCACCAAAAGCGTTCCTGCACACGCAACTAACGCAGATCCGGAATACTGATTTCATTTAAACAAAAACAAGGAACATGCGCCGTGACCCGCTAAAACATTGACCCGCACCAAATCAGTCCGTCGCGCACCATCAAGCGCCCTGGAGGACCCGAGCTCAGCGGCTCTATCTGGCTAATCCGGCCGATACGGCGCCCGGTCTGACTCGCCTGCAAAAAAGCCCCGGCGTTCGGGGCCGCGGACAGTCATGCACTAAATAAAATGGGGACCGTCTGTAAAATTTATATAAATGCGACATGGGTAACAGCCATGAAATAACCGCGCTACATTTCAGCAATATTTGGCACAGCGGTTGCAAAATGAATCACGACCATTGAAACAATCCATACCGATACAGAACAACACCAGGGAATGGCGAATGAACAAACGAAGTCATTGGCGTTAAGCAGTAAGCCTGCACAAGCCTATTCAATAGATAGTTCAACTATCGGCTTGCGTACACCCAAAAGAAAGTTACACCCACCCACTCGAACATCAACGAAATGTTCGGACGGCACCTTATTGCCCTTCATCAACCCGAGGGAGCTTTAATGAACGATGCGGTAAAGCACAGAACCCTGCCGGGGCCGTTACGGGACGCGCCAGTCCCGCCACCACCGGGCAGACCGGCCTTCACGGCCAACACTTCGCAGCCCGGCGGGTTGAACAAGCAGCAGATGCTGTTGCTGGTGGCGGTATCGGCACTGATACACGGCGGTGCCTGGTGGTTTTTCCAGCAGACCCGGCCCGAGCCCCTGCCGACGCCGCCGCAGATTCCGGAAATGACCGTCGAGCTGACCAGCCCGACGCCACCGGCACCGCCCACACCGGAACCACCTCCGCCACCGCCGCCCCTCCACCTCCGGAACCGGAACAACCGGTGGAGGACGAAGACGCGGTCAAGCCACCGCCGAAACCGGTGGAGAAACCCAAGCCGATCGAAAAACCGAAACCGCTCGAGAAG
>NZ_JABULD010000199.1:0-21513 GCF_014060985.1 Pseudomonas sp. MD195_PC81_125 | reverse complement strand
GTTACAGAGACATCGGTTTTCCCGACAGAACACTTGAAACTCTGGGAGCTGTACAGCAATTACCCCGACTGGGCGGCGCTGACGTTGATCGCATACTATCCGGAAAACTTCATCAATCCCTTTGTGCGGCAACGCAAGACCCGTCTGTTCAAGGCACTGGAAAATGACTTGAACCAAACGCGTCTGACCGACGATTCGGTGCGGCGTGCGTTGCAGGAATACCTCAAGGCATTCGAACAGACCTGCAATCTGGACGTCATCAGCGCCTGCCTGGAGGGCGATTCGGCAAGCCGTGCAACTTACTATTTCGTCGGTCGTCAGCGGGTGCAGCCGTTGCAGTATTACTGGCGCAAGGCCGACATCGACCTCACCACTGCCGGCAATCCGGTCAACCCGGCGACATGGAATGAATGGCAACCCGTCGACATTCCGGTGGGCGGCCGGGTTCTGGATATACGGCCGCTGGTCTGGGCGGGACGCTTGTGTCTGGTGTGGGCCGAATGGTCTGATCAGGTAGGTGAAAAAGGGGCGAACGGCTATGTGCCCCCCAAGCTGGATATCAACCTGGCGTTCATGAGCCAGAACGCGGAATGGTCCGCACCACTGAGCCTGTACAGCGCTGATCAGGGCAGCGATACCAGCGCGGATGCCCGGTTGCTGGCGATGACGTTGGCCGATGACCTGATTCACCCCAAGGGACGGCTGGGTGTATTGCTCACCAGCCCGGCGGGTCTGGAAGTCCGCGCCACGCGTGATGTGCTCTTTCGTCCGCTGGCCGAAGACGACGGCACTTGGCTCGATCATCTGGCCAATGAACGCTTCACCGATATTCTGACCTTGCAGCATTCGCTGACGCCGAAGAATCAGCCAGTGGTCGCGATCAAGAGTGAGACCTCGGGACCGCTGACGGGTTATTACGGGCTGCAGGCGGTGTTTTCGGAGAAGGGTACAGAGGATTTTCTCTGGGTCAGGGGGGCTGTGTCGGGCAACGGGCGGAAACACCGGCGAGCGCGCCGAGTTTGAGTTGGCACTGAGCAATGGTGCAGAAGGCGACCCTGTACCTGTCAAGGCATCAGAATCGGTTGCAGGGGGGTGGGCCACTCAATGGATGGAACTCAAGCGCTTGAAAGGAGGATTCACCGGGCTGGTCGAGTTCTCCTTGAGCAACGCCGAACAAGGCAGCAGGCAATTTACAGTCTCGCTGACCAAAATCACCCGTTTCGTGCCGCCGACGCTGGAAAAAAATACGCTGGATGCCGCGCAGTTCATCGGCTTCAGGCAGCCTGGTGTGTTGTCCCGCACGCGCTTGAATTCGCTGTTCGGCCCGGAGCTGGTGCAGCGCAGCAATGTCTCCGTGGATGCCGTACTGGACTGGGACACCCAGTTCCTGACCGAACCACCTCCAGCTGCGGGACCGATCGATGAGCCGAACGGGGCGTTCGACGGGGCCAATGGTCTGTATTTCTGGGAGCTGTTTTTTCATCTGCCGCATCTGGTGGCGACCCGTTTGCGGGCTGAGGATCGCTATCTGGAAGCGCAGAACTGGCTGCACTATGTGTTCGATCCGCAAGCCGTTGAAACGTCGGTGGAGCCGAAAAAACCTCGTTTTTGGCGCTGCCGTCCTCTGTACAGCGAGGGGAAAGTCGGGCACGAAGCACAGATGCCCACCGATCCTGATGCGATCGCCTATGCCGCGCCACAGCACTATCAGATTCTGTTGTTCACCGATTACGTGAGAAACCTGGTCGCTTGGGGCGACTGGTACTACCGTCAGCTCACCCGCGATGCGCTGGTGGCGGCAAAACTGTGTTACGTACAAGCCGAGTTTCTGATGGGCAAGCCACCCTCTGTTCGCGCGGTGACTCGTTGGCAAGCGCAGACGGTAGACGACTTGTTGAGACAGAGCACGAACCGCCCCGCGCTCGAACAGTTCGAGCAGGAACTGCAGTTTTCTCCGGCAGACATTCCCCCGGCTGCCGAAGCGTCACCGTTGATGGGCCTGCTGGCGAACGAGCCGTTCAAACTGCCGATCAACGAACAGTTGCTTGATCTGTTCGATTGGCCGGGCCAGCGTCTGAACAACTTGCGCAACAACCTGACCCTGGATGGCAAACCACTGGACGTTGCGCTGTTCAGCCCGCCCACCGATCCCAATCAATTGTTGCGCGATCTGGCCGCTGGCGGCGTTGGCCTGCCGCGACCGATGGGCGGACGTCTGGTGGTGGGCGCCTTCCGCTGGCGGGTCACCTACGAGGCGGCATTGCGCGCCGTGCAGACCTTGCAGGAGTACGGCAGCCAGGTTTTGCGCCTGCTGGAACAGCGCGATCGGGCCGAGCAGGAAGAACTGCAGCAAGAGCATCTCAAGGAACTGGGCGATTACGCCCGCGCGGTTCAAGAACAATCCATTGCCCAGCTTGAAGCGGGGCTCACGGCCCTGAGCCAGAGTCAGACCATGGCCAGGCAGCGGGCCGAACGATACGACGCCTGGTACGACGAACACATCAGCGATGCCGAATACCAGGTCATGGAAAAGCTGCAGGCCGTCAAATGGATGAATGCAGGGACGCACGCGATCAAGACCGGAGGCGCAGTCGTGGGGGCCCTGCCGAATATTTTCGGCGTGGCCAACGGTGGTCATCGTCCAGAAAAAAATCGCCGATGCCGTGGTCTATGGTCTGGAGCTCGGCGCGATGATTGTGCAGGTCGACGCAGATAAACAAGCCCTCACCGAAAGCTACCGCCTGCGCCGCAGGGAGTGGGAATTGCAACGCGATCAGGCATTGGCCGAAGTCGCGGCGCTGGCCGGGCAGATCACCGCGCAAACATTCGCCGTGGAAGCGGCCAGGAAGAGTCTGGAGCAAACCCTGCGGGCCAACGGTCAGGCGCTGACGCTCTACAACTACCTGAAAAAACGTGCGACCAACGCCGAATTGTTCGGTTGGCTCCTGGGCCAGCTCAAGGCCTTGCACTATCAGGCTTACGATGCGGTGGTCAGTCTGTGCCTGAGTGCCCGTGCGTCGTTGAGTGCTGAAACCGGCAATTACGACACCGTTGAGGCGTTACCACAGGTCTGGCTCGACAATCGTCACGGATTGACCGCCGGTGAGCACTTGCGCGAATACCTGCTGCGCATGGACCGCCTGTACCTGCAAAGCCATGAACGCCGTCTGGAGCGGGTCAAGACCGTTTCGTTGCGACGCTTGTTCGATGACCGGAAAGACCCGCAGCCGGGATTCTCCGACTGGACCCAGGCACTGAAAGAGCTGACCGACAAGGGCACGCTGGAATTTCAGCTGACGCAGCTGTCATTCGATCGCGATCACCCCGGCGAGTATTGCCGGCTGATCAACCTGGTCGAGGTCCATACGCCCGGACTGCTCGGCTCTTATCAGGACCTACAGGCGACGCTGCTGCAGATCGGCAGCATGATCGCTACCCAGGCTACGGCGCAGTCCGTCGAGTACCTGCATCGTCCCGCGGGCAAGGTGGCGCCGGACGAGGTGCTGTTCAATCTGCGCAGTGGTCAGCAGATCGGTTTATCGGCAGGGATCGCCGACACAGGCATGAACGCCTCTAAACCCGATGAGGGCTTGCTCAACCCGTTCGAGAACACCGGCGTGGTTTCGCGCTGGCAGTTGCACTTTCCCTGGCCCACATGCGAGCGGCAAGCGTCGATGCTCAACTCGCTTACCGACATCATTGTGCGCGTGCGGTACACGGCCAAGGCCGGTGAGCCGACGTTTACCCTCGCCGTCAAAGACCTGGTCACCCGGGCGCTGACGTCCCGCTCACGTAATAACCAAGGAGCAGACCAACATGTTTGAACCCGTGATTCAGGCCAATGACAGTCTGGTGCTCAATGGGGATTTCCGTGAGGGTCTGGAGTTCTGGAACAAGGGCAACAATGGACGTGAGATCTCAGTCATAGGCGAAGTGTATGAAGATGTGCAGATTAAAGTGCTTGCTGCGGGAAACCTTGCCTCTGTCCATCAAACGTTCACTTTACCTTTGCAACCAAGTGACAGTGCCCGGTATGTGCTGAGTTTCATGTATGAAACGCGGCACACCGAACCGGGAAACATACTCATCACGGCTGAAGATGGCACCCCGTTGAGAGAAATACCGTTGCCGCCGGGCAGCGCTCGCGACGCTGCAGAGGAGCAGGTCCGGATTGCCAATGGGCAGCCGCTGGATTTCAAACCGACGTTCTGCAGCACTTCGCTGGAATTTCCGGGGCAGCGCGAGGACAAGATTCGCCTCACAATCGTCGCTCCGGAAAATGCTGATCCCGAGGACTATCACCTGCGGGTTTTGATCACCCGCATTCGCCTGGAATTGCACCTGGCGCTGCCGCAGGTGCGCACGGTGAAGGTAGACGCAGAGCATTTGTTACCTGACGAGCCGGTTCACTTGTGTCTGGGCGCGATGGGGGACTTGCAGCACCGGCTTGAGTTCATACTCGCCCCCGACAGTCCCTGGTTGCACACCAGCGCTGCGTTGGTGAGCGATGACAATCCACAAGGCGCCATTATTGCGACCCCTGCCTGGGGCGTGGATCAACCACTGGATTCAGCGTGGCTCCTTCAATGTCCATTGATCGGTGATCAGGAACCTTACTTGTTCACGCTGCAACTGGTGAACCAGTTCACCGCCGAGCCTTACTCGATGCAGGTCTCGCTGGGGCATCACCGGCTGATGTTCGATGAGGTGCTGGAGGCTGCGTATTTCCCGGTGCTGGAGTTGGGGCAATCAGTGCGTCTGGGGGTGCGCGTAGCGTCCTGGTACACCGGTCAGTTTCTGGCTGGACGCACGGTGACCTGGGCCACAGAAGAGCAGGGTGTGCTGAGTACGACCCCCACTGACCCGGAAGGCTGGGCGTATGTCGATTATCTGCCCGTTGCGGCAGGCAACATTGCCATTCTGGCCTCGGTGGCGAGCCCTTACTACGCCAGCGGTGTCGAAACCACGAAGCTCGACGTTCGAGTGCTGGCGACCGATCCATGGAAGGACGTACTGGCCGTGGTAGAAGACGTTACCTCGCCTTGGGCGCAAAAGACCGGTTATCCCAATCGGGGTTCGACTTATCAGCTGAGTGTGCGGCTGCCTGAGGCGTTACTTGGCACTGAGCTGGCCATGCACTGGGAAGGCGATAGCGCGGCACAGTTGGGTGTGGAGGTACGTCCCGAGCTGGAAGAATGGGTGCCCTCCAGCGCCGCCGACCTGAGTTGGGAACTGGACTGCCGGGACGAGCTTGACGGGCGTTTTCAGTTGCAGCTTTCGTGCTCGAAGTTATTGCTGCGTTCGGACAGAAAACCGATGTCACTGGCACGCAATCTGGTGCGCATTGGTGACATTCAGGAGGCCAACAAGTTTCCCGTGGTGGACGAAGGCGAAAGTGTTCTGTTGCGGGTTCAGGTGGTGCATGTGGTCACCAGTGGCGACGGCGATCCGGTCAACAATGCACGGGTGGACTGGCAGACGCCCGAAGGCACGATTGTCACCCGATCGGGGATCGGCGGCTGGGCCAGTGTGCTGTATCAACCAGGCCACGCCGGTGAACGGGTGGTGACCGCTCGCGTGCTGGCCCACGATGAAGCGGTGCCGATAGAGCGAACGTTTGCAGTGACGGCGCTGGCCAGCAGTCCGTGGAAGGATCAGGTCAGGATTGTGTTCGACGATGTAGACGTCGATCTGGCCGAGCTGGGGTTGCTGTGCTGGCGCGGAGCTCCCCACACACTGAAAGTCGAACCCACGGCCGGCAGTGTGCTGCTTGACCAGATGGTGACGCTGCAATGGCGAGGGGCGTCGCCGGGAATCGGGTTGACCGTCACGTCTATCGGCGAGCCGCGCAAGCTTGAGGCAAGCGGGCTGGAGTGGACGTTCTGTTCGCAAGTCGACTCGAGTACCAGCAGTCTGTTCAGCCTGACCTTGAGCAGTCCGGTACTTGCCGCGCCCCGGGAGTTGTTCGGTCGGCTGATCTCTACAGAGCTTGTGGATGAACTGACGGTGATGCTGGATCA
Organism: Pseudomonas sp. MD195_PC81_125; assembly: GCF_014060985.1. Classification (NCBI taxonomy): domain Bacteria; kingdom Pseudomonadati; phylum Pseudomonadota; class Gammaproteobacteria; order Pseudomonadales; family Pseudomonadaceae; genus Pseudomonas; species Pseudomonas sp. MD195_PC81_125. The sequence goes on along the minus strand of NZ_JABULD010000199.1, from coordinate 15,493 downwards.
GGTGACTGCGACAAGCGCCAGTCAGAGAATGTTTCCCTGCATCGGGGCCACGCACAGCTTGCGCTACCTGCCCAATGCCTTGAGCCCTCTGGTGGGATTGCAGGGGACGTTGATGTGGCTGGGAACCCCGGCTGAAGAGCTGGACGTGAGTGTCGAGCCTCCGCTCGATACTGTCCGGCCACTCGAAGACGGTGGCGTCGAATGGGTACTGGACTTCAGCGCGAGCAAGGTCTCCGGCACCTTTATGCTAGGTCTTTATTTGCCGGCATTGAACCTGTCCATGACCGCCAACCCGATGCAGCTCGGTCACAACAAGTTGCGAATCGAAGACTGGCATGAGTCCGCAGTCGATGCTGTTGTTGGCAAGGACAAAGCCTGGAGCTGGATCCGGGTGGTCTCGGCTTTCACCCGCCAGGCAGTCGCGCAGGTGGCGGTGCAGTGGAAGAGCGCAATCGGCTCCGACACCGTCGCCAGCGATGACCTCGGCTGGTCGGGGTTTGGCCTGCTGCCGGGCACGGCGGGTCAGCAGGAGGTGGTGGCCCATGTGCACAGCCTGTTCGATGGCTATGAGGAGCAGCGTGCCCTGTCTTTTACGGCACTTGCCCGTGACCCTTGGGAAGATGTGCGGGTGCGGTTCGATGGACATGATGAACATTCATGGGGCAATCACACGTACTTTCCACGACGCAATGGCTCACATGCCATCGAGGTACTGTTCCCGGAGGGCAGCCCGTTGCTCGAGCAGAAACTGACCCTGGGTTTGACCGGCACCGGCCCAGTGGAACTGGGGCTGAGTTTCGAACCCGCGCTCGGCGCGCCACGCCAGCCTTCAGCCTTCGGTTTTCTGCGCTATTCCTTGCGCTGTGCCGACTTGAAGGACGGTGGCTTCGCCTTGCGTCTCGGGGCTGAGCGTCTGGCCAGCCTGTCGCCGGCCAACGCGATGTCGCTGGGGGAGGGCGAGCAAGTGTGGAAACTGCTCACCAGTACTAGCGTTCAGCAAGTGCTGGAATGGGAGCAGGAACTGGTCGAGCAGGTGAAAGTGGTGTCGTCCGTTTCCGGTCAAGGTATCGCCGGCGTATTGGTGACCTGGCGCAATGAGGATTTGGGGACGACCACCCGTCTGACCGACTTTTACGGTGTTGCCACTGTGCGCTTCAAACCGCAGACGCCGGGGCCGGCGGTAGTGACGGCGACGGTGGGAGAGACGGCGCATTCGGAGTCGGTCGAGCTGCCCTATACGCTTGAAGAACCGCGCGTCATCAGCGAACTGTACGAACCGGAAGATTCTCGTTTGCCACCCAATGAGGATCGCGCGCAAGCCATTGCCAGAGTGGTGTCGGCACGCACCGGTTTGCCGCTGGCGGGGGGGCAGGTGCGCTGGGATTTTGCCGGCAGTGCCTTGACGCCGTCGGTGACGGATGAGGAGGGGCTTGCGCGTTTGACCTTTAATTATCCGGCTGAACAGGATGACGTATTGTCTGCCACGGTCAGTGGTGGAGTAGGCGGTTGGGATATGGCGCAGTTGGTGTATGGCGGGCTGGTGCCGGTGATTGAGTCGTTGACCAGTTTGTACACTGACATCAACTTGGGGCAGTCAGTCAGCGCGGTTGTGCGTGTAGTTTCCCGGAATGATGGCAAGCCGCTGGAAGGGATTAAAGTCCGGTGGCGGATCCCCGGCCTGGACCTGCTTGTCACCACTACAGATATGGATGGCAAGTCGACACTGCAACTGAGCCCGATCGAGTTGGGGCCGAACACGCTCGAAGCGAGTGTCGGTCTTGGAAGTTCCAAAACATGGACTTTTTACGTATTCGATCCTGCACAAATTCCCATGTTTGAGCGCATCACTAATCTTTCACCGCGAAATGTTGTCGGCAGCGAGGCGCATGTCGAAGTCAGAATCATTGACCAGCAGACAGGGCAGCCTGTAGCCAACAGAAATATTGCGTGGTTCTATTCGAATTTGTCGCTGGCCTCGATGAGGTCCGACGCTGACGGGATCGCGTACGTCAAGTTCATCTTCCCGCGAGCAGGTCGGGAAAAGCTGAGCGCCCAAACCTTTTCGGCCTACGAGGAATTGTTTATTACCGTAACTGAGAACGTGTGAGGGAACGGCAGCCGGGCTCAGAGCGTTCCGGCCTTCTTCCAGTTGAGGTACTCAGTCACTAATGCGGCGCTCAACTCTCCGGGCTGTACATCGAGCACCTGAACTGCCTGCGCATTCAACCGCTCATGCAACTCTGCCCGGGCATTGAGGTAATCCACCGTGCCGCAATAAGCCAGTGCTTCGGGCAGCGTTTGTGCCGGGGCATTGCGCACGCGATCGAGGGTTTCCTCGCGCAGGCTGACCACCAGCACTTGATGCTGCTGGCTCAGACGTTTGACGCTGGCGAGCAGGTCTTCGGTGTCCTCGTCACGCAGGTTGGTCAGCAGCACGATCAGCGCCCGGCGCTTCTGCCGCGCCAACAGCTGATTGATCGCGGTTGAATAGTCGGCAGGACGCTGACTGCTGTCCAGATCATAAACGGCGTTGAGCAGGACCTTGAGCTGACTGGAACCCTTGATCGGCGCGAGAAAACGCGGTTGCGCGACGGCGAATGTGCTCAGCCCCACGGCATCACCCTGACGCAGGGCCACGTGGCTCAGCAGCAGACACGCATTCAGGGCATGGTCGAAATGCGACAGCTCGCCATCCTGGCTGCGCATTTGCCGGCCGCAATCGAGCATGAACATGATCTGCTGGTCGCGTTCATCCTCGTACTCGCGGGCAATCGGCGTGCGCTGACGGGCGGTGGCTTTCCAGTCGATCTGGCGCAGGCTGTCGCCCTCGCGAAATTCGCGCAGTTGATGAAACTCCATCCCCTGGCCACGACGCTGGCGCTGACGTACGCCGAGCTGGCTGAGCCAATTGTCAACTGCGAGCAGTTCGCCGCCGTACAGCCGGGCGAAGTCCGGATAGACGCGGATCTCACCGCTCACGTCGAGCAGGCGTTTGCCTGTCCACAGACCGAACGGGCTGGGCAGATTGATTTCGCAATGCTCGAAGCTGAAGTGCCCACGTTTGAGCGGACGCAGGCGATAGCCGACCTCGCTGTATTGCCCGGGTTGCAGTTCGACCACCTGCGGCAGGTTTTCGAAACTCAGCCCCTGTGGCACATGGTCGAAAATCTCCACCGCGACCGGCCCGTTGAAGTCATGGCTGAGCTGCAGCCGTACCTCGCTCCAGCGTCCGAGCGCCAGGCTGCCGGGCGTCTGGCGCTGTAGGCGCGGCGATGGCCGGCGGCTGAGGCGCAGCGCATCGATGATCGCCAGTACCAGCAGCGCCAGGAGCAAGCCCCAGTTGATCGCCGACAGTGGGGCGGGCACGTCGATGTCGAGGGCTTGTAGCGTGCCAGTGAGGATACCGATGAGGCACAGGGCGGCGAGCCAGATCAACAACAGACGTGAGGGTTTCATGGCGCTGCACCGGTTTGTCTGCTGAAAAGATCGCAGCCTGCGGCAGTTCCTGCATAGAGCGCGATCCCCTGTTGGAGCTGCCGAAGGCTGCGATCTTTCGATCTTTTCTGGATCCTCACAGACGCGGCGCCGGCACTTGGTCGAGCAACTGCTGCAGTACCTGATCGACCTGCAGACCTTCGATGTCCAGCTCCGGCGCTACTCGCACCCGATGGCGCAGCACCGAGAGCGCGCAGCCCTTGATGTCATCGGGAAGCACAAACTCGCCGCCACGCAGCAACGCACGGGCGCGGGCGCATCGCACCAGCGCAATCGAGGCTCGCGGGCCGGCGCCGAGGGTCAGGCCGGGCCAGGAGCGGGTGCTGCGTGCCAGTCGTACCGCGTAATCCAGCACTTGGTCGTCAATCGGCAGGTCGCTGGCGATGCGTTGCAAGGCCTGCACGTCCTTGGCCTGCAAGACCGTGCGCAACGGCTGTACATCAAGCATGTCGGCGCGGGTCGAGCGGCTGACCTGACGCACCATGTTCAACTCCTGCTCGGCCTCCGGGTAATCCATGCGCACCTTGAGCATGAAACGGTCGAGCTCGGCTTCCGGCAGTGGATAAGTGCCTTCCTGCTCGATCGGATTTTGCGTGGCGAGCACCATGAACGGCTGGGGTATCGGCAGCGCCCGGCCTTCGAGGGTGACCTGGCGTTCCTGCATGGCTTCGAGCAATGCCGCTTGAGTCTTGGCCGGGGCGCGGTTGATCTCGTCGGCCAGCAGCAGGTGGGTGAACAACGGCCCTTTGCGCAGCTTGAATTGTTCGCTTTGCAGGTCGTAGACCGCGTGGCCGGTGACGTCGCTGGGCATCAGGTCCGGGGTGAACTGGATGCGTGCGAACTCGCCGCCGAAGCATTTCGCCAGGGCGCGAACCAGCAGCGTCTTGCCAAGTCCGGGGACGCCTTCGAGCAGCACATGGCCGCCGGCGATCAACGCGGTCAGCACGTCGTCGATCACGCTGTTCTGGCCGATCAAGGCCTTCTGCAATTCGCCGCGCAGCGCTTGCGCCAACTGGCTGGCACGCTGGCGTTGCTGGGCGGCGTGGGTGGCGCTGCCGGGTTCGATCTGTTCACTCATAGCGTGTTCCTCAAGGTTTGCAGCTGGGCCACCTGGCGACTGAAATCAGCGCTGCTCATGCGCTGTTTTGGCAGCGGGCTCAGGGCCTGGCTGATGGCGCGGGTCGGCTGTCGGGTCAGGCGCGACAGCACCAGCCATTGCTCAGCCACGTTCAACTGGTCGAAGCCGGGATAGCGGCGGCGAGCGCGGCGCAGCACATCCTGTTGCAGGGCTTGCAACAGCGTGTGCTCACCGTTGTGGCGCAGGATGAAGTCGGCACTGGCGCGCAAGTGTTCCTGCAGCTGGCGACGGCCACTCGGGGCAGGTGCCTGCAGTGGCCCTTGGCGCACAGCAACGTGCCACAAGCCAAGGACGATCAGCGCCAGCAGGGCGACGATGGCGTGCGGGAAGTAACGCCAGAGCAAGGTCAGCAGACCATCGTGCGCCGTGCTGTAAATCAGCGTGACGTCGGTGTCGGCGCTCAGGTACCAGAGCAGCCAGGCATTGTCGTGCTTGGCGATGGCCGGGGTTTTCCACAGCTCGGCATCGGTGACCACCGTGATCGAGCCGACGCCGTAGGGCAATTGCATCATGTGCGTGGCCCTGGCGCTGTTGGCCCAGGCCTGGGCGAGATTCTTCGGGTCGTCCAGATGGAACGCGGTGTCGAAACCGGCGTAGGCCGGCGCGTCCTCGTCTTCGAGGTAGAGTTTGGTCAGGTTCGGGTATGGGTCATCGGCCAGGTCCGCCGGCGGTTCCTTGAGATCCTTGCTCAGCGACTGGTGCAACTGCACCCGGTCCAGCAACAGGTCATCGCTCTGTTTGGCCTGCTTGTCCCACAACGCTTCGGCCACGAATACGATTCGCCCGCCGGCGCGAGCCCAGTTCAACACTTGATCAACCTGCCGTGGTGTCATCCGCGAACGCTCGCCAAACAACAGCAGGGTGTGCCGGCGCGGATCAATATCGGGCAGCACCGCCAGCGTTTCGGCATGGCTGACGTTGAGGCCGTGCTCGCGCAAAAACATTTCTGCCGCCAGATAAGGATTGGCTTGCGCCTGGGGCGACGGGCCGTGATCGATCACTTCCTGATAGGGCCGGGCCTTGACGTACAGATAAACGCTCAACGCGGCGAGCAGCGCGACGATCAGCCCGCCGAGCAACCACGCGCTGCGCCGGCTCAAGCGTGCGCTCCATGGTCGAACAAGGTGCGCCAGCCGTCACACAGTTCCCGTTGCAGATGGGCCGCCGGCATGCGGTGCCCATAGGCCATGTTCTGCCAGTGCAGCGTCAGGCTGCGACTGAACGCCAGCAGTTCAGGGTGCTGCAATTGCTCAACCCGCAGCAGTACCTGATGCTCGGTGTCGGCGGGTTTCAAGGTCAGGGCAAAATCGTGCAGCAGACGGCTGAGCAATCCGCGATAGAGCAGGCCCAGCGCAGCGCGCGGCTGGGTTTGCCAGAGTTGTTCGGCGCTGGCGGCGATGTCGTCGGGCAGGGATTGCGGGTTCAGGTCAAGGCCGAATGCTTGTTGTGGAGCAGGAGGCCGGACGCGCGCGGGCGGCTTCGGCCGACGGCTGACGAAGGTGCGCAGGAATTCGCGGTAGCGCCAGATCAGCCAGCCGATAGCCGCGAGCAACGCGCCCCACAGCAGCACCTCGATCAAGACCGCCACAGCATTGAAGCGTTGACCGTCGAGCCAGCCGAGCAGGGTTTTCAGCCATTGCGGGGCCTCGCCGGGTTCGCCCTCCGCCGGGGCTGACGGGTCGTCACCCAAGCGATAGCGCGTCACGCTTTCCTTGTTCTTGAACGGTGGTTGTTCGAGCAGCGCCTTGATGCTGTCGTGCGAAGCCTGACTGGTCAGCGGTTGATTCAGCAGGCGAGGGGCCTCCGGGGCGTTGGCCGGCGCATTCGCCCACGCCGGCGGCACTGTCGGCAACCATAGACAGACGGCCAACAGCAGGCCCAGAGCGCTGCCGTTCAGGCGTTGGCGCAAACGGCGGAACACCAGCTCGATGTCCCACGCTTCCAGTGCCGTGCGCCGGTTCAGATACAGACTGAAACCGCAAGCGACATACACCGGTTCCCAGACCACCAGTACCAGCGCATAGAAAGCGTTGGTCAGGTGCTCCAGCCAACGCCAGTGGTGGTCGCTGTCGAGGATCAGCGATTGCCAGTCCCAGTCGGTTTCGATCTGCTGTGGCAGGAGCATGTAGAACAGCACCATCAGGCCGATCCACAGCGCAGTCTCCAGGTGCATGCCGATGATCGTCAGCCATTGCGCGGCGCCGGCATTGCGTTGCAGCAACACCTGCAAGCGTTGCTGACGCGCCGTGCCGTCGAGGCCTTCGAGTTGCACCACCGGCAGCAGGAAGCTGCGACTCAGGCTCAGGCGGCGCCAGGTCAGGCTGGCCAGCAGTTGTGGTTTCAACAGCCGTGGAAATTCGCGCAGGGCCTGTTTCAGCGTGGGCGTTTCGCCGAACAGGGCCTTGGACAGGATGTACAGCGGCAGGCGCTCGTACGCCGGTTTCAGCCACCAGAAAATCAATACCGCCAGCGACGGCGAATCCCACAGCAACAAGGTCAGCATGGCGAACAACGGCAAGGTGACGATGACCCAACTGGTCATCAGCAGGCGTCGATGCTGCTGGCTCATGAGCACGCCCAGGTCCATGGCCTCCCAGCTGCTGCGCGGGCGGATCGCCACGGTGGCATCACTCAGGCGCATGGCGTGTCCTTCCGGCGAGCAGCAGATAAGCCGCGACGGCGATCCACAACGCAGCGCCGACCGCGTATTTGATCTGCGGTGTGACCCCGGTCTTCGACGACCAGTACGCTTCGATGAACGCCGCGATCAACAGGAACAGCATGACCCCGCACACCAGCAGCACGCTTTTGCGCGCGGCCTCCACCAGCGCCTCGCCGCGCGTCAGGCGCCCGGGCGCAATCACGCTCCAGCCGAGTTTCAGCCCCGCCGCCCCCGCCAGGGCAATGGCCGTCAGCTCGAAGGCGCCGTGGCCGATCACGAATGACCAGAACGTCTGGCCAAAACCGATCTCGGTCAGGTGCCCGGCCACCGCACCGATGACCAGCCCGTTGTAGAACAGGAAAAATGCGCTGCCCACGCCCAGCAGCAAACCGCTGGCGAAGGTCTGAAAGGCGATTCCGATGTTGTTCATCACGTAATAACCGAACATCACCCAGTCCTCACTGGCCGCCCGTTCGGCCGAGCGCCCGAGGTGCCCGGCTACCGGGTCGTACATGCTCTGCATCTCGCGCACCTGTTCGGCGGGGATCAGGTTGTAGATCAGTTCGGGAAAGGCATACACCAGCAAGGCGAAGCCGATCAGGCTGCCGAAAAACACCAGTCCGGCGGCCAGCACGAAGGGCCACTCGGCGCGCACCAGCCGGGGGAAGTCTGCGAGGATGAAACCGAGCAGGTTGGCGGCGAAGCGACTGCGGTGCCGATACAGCTGCTGGTGGCCGCGCAACACCAGTTGTTGCAGCGAGTCGATCAGAAAACTGCTGTAGCCGCGCTCCTGCGCCAACGCCAGATGCTGGCAGAGGCGTCGATAAGCCTTGGGGAAACTGGCTGCCTGCGAGGTGTCCTTGCCATGTTCGAGGCGTTCGAGGGCGAGGGTGAAGCGCTCCCATTCGGCCTTGTGGCGAGCTTCGAAAAGACTCTGCTTCATGTCGGACCCAACAGGCCGCGGGCGATGCCATTGAGCTCGCTGACCGCTTTGGGCGTCGGGATGTGCAGCGGCTGGGCGAGCAGCGCGGCCAGCTCATTGACCCGCGCCGGCGACAGTTCGGCCTGGCGTTCGGCGAAGGCGAGCAGGGCCCGTTGTTCACTGAGGTTGAGCGGTACGGGCGAGCGGCGCGGCTGGACGTCGGGTAATTGCGGGGCGAAGCAGGGCCGGTTCGCTGTAGACCACCAGAGTGCCGGCGGCGATGTCGCCCAGGCGTTTGAAGGTGGGATGTTGCAGGCAACTGATGGCGCCGAAGGCATAACCGAACGGCAGCAGATCGACAAAACGCAGCAGGTTGCGCAGCAGCGACGCCGACCAGCCGACCGGTGTGCCGTTGTCGTGGATCACTCGCAGGCCCATCCATTGCTTGCCTGGCGAACGGCCCTGACGCAGCACTTCGAACAGCACCATGTACCACCAGCTGACGGCAAACAGCAGCAACGAACCCAGGCCCATGCCGAGCTGGCCAAGAAACGCCAGCACCAGGAACAATCCGCCGAGGATGGCGCCGCGAATGCCCAGGTCGATGCCGAAGGCGAGGCTGCGCACCATCAGACCGGCCGGGCGCAACGGCAGGTCGATGCCTCCGGGGTTTCCACTGGATGGCGGGTATCGAGTGGCGGGTTCAGCGGTGCTTTCCGTGGCAGTGCTGTGTTCTCGAGCATGGGCTACCTGATGGGGCCGGATCGGGATACGAGGTTTGTCCGATGCTAGCAGCCTCTTGGGGGAAAACGACATAACTATGTATTGCACCGCGTGTGGCGCAGGCTGGCCGAATGACACGGCGCTGGCCGCAATGGCGGTTGAACGCCTAGACTTTGCCGATCTCAAGTTCAGGAACCGCCCGTGACTTCAATCTTCTGGTACGACTACGAAACCACCGGCATCAATCCGCGCAATGACCGCCCGCTGCAGGTCGCCGGGATTCGCACCGACCACGATCTCAATGAAATCGACGAACCGGTCAACCTCTACTGCCAGCCCAGTGAAGACATCCTGCCGCACCCGGCGGCGTGCGCCATTACCGGTATCACCCCGAGCCGTCTCGCCGAACAGGGTTTGAGCGAAGCCGATTTCATGACTCGGGTGCATGCGCAACTGGCGGCACCCGGTACTTGCGGTGCGGGTTACAACACCCTGCGCTTCGACGACGAGATGACCCGCTACAGCCTCTATCGCAATTTCTTCGACCCGTATGCCCGTGAATGGCAGGGCGGCAACAGTCGTTGGGATCTGATCGATGTGGTACGCGCCGCGTATGCGTTGCGCCCCGACGGTCTGGTCTGGCCGACCGATGACGCAGGCAAGGTCACCCTCAAGCTCGAACGCCTGACAGCCGCCAACAACATTGACCATGGGCATGCTCACGAGGCGCTCTCGGACGTGCGCGCCACCATCGCCCTGGCGCGGTTGATCCGCGAGAAACAGCCGAAGTTGTATGACTGGCTGTTTCAACTGCGCAGTAAACAGAAAGTCATGGATCAGATTCGCCTGTTGCAGCCGCTGGTGCACATCTCCGGACGCTTCTCGGCGGCTCGCCATTATGTCGGTGTGGTCTTGCCACTGGCCTGGCATCCGCGCAATCGCAATGCCCTGATCGTCTGTGACCTGCACCTTGACCCGCAAGGTCTGCTCGATCTGGACGCCGAAACGCTGCGTCAGCGCCTGTACACCCGTCGCGATGATCTCGCCGAGGGGGAGTTTCCGGTGCCGCTCAAACTGATTCACATCAATCGCTGCCCGGTGGTGGCGCCGTTGTCGGTATTGCGTGCCGACGATCAGCAGCGTCTGGGCCTGGACATGGCGCTCTACCAGGCGCGCGCGCTGCGGCTAAGTGACGCACAACAAGTTTGGAAAGATAAAGTTACGGCAATTTATGCCAGCGAAGACTTCACCCCGAATGAAGACCCGGAACAGCAGTTGTACGATGGATTTATCGGTGATCGTGATCGGCGTCTATGCGAGCAAGTGAGGACAGCGGATCCGGCGCAATTAGCGCAAGAGCAATGGCCGTTCGATGACGAACGTCTGCCGGAATTACTCTTTCGATATCGCGCACGCAACTTTCCCGATACGTTGAATTTTGCCGAGCAAGAGCGCTGGAGAATATTCTGTCAGCAGCGTTTGTCCGAGCCGCACATGGGCGCACCTAATACCCTGCAATCTTTCGCCGAGGCCGCGCAGCAATGGGCGCTTAATGCGACGCCGATACAGAATCAAGTGCTCAATGAGTGGCAGAATTATGTCCAGGCATTGCGCAAACGTTTGAATCTTTGAAATCGAACATAGTGTACCCATGAAATACCGGGCATAAAAAAAACGCCAGCGTAAGCTGGCGTTTTTCATGGGCCGCAGAATCAGTCTGCGACAGGCATTGCGGCTTAGCCCAGCAGGGTAGCCCAGCCTTCAACCACGTCACCGCCCCACTTGGCTTTCCACTCTTTCAGGGTCTTGTGGTTGCCACCTTTGGTTTCGATGACTTCGCCGTTGTGCGGGTTTTTGTATTGTTTAACTTTGCGTGCACGCTTGGTGCCAGTAGTTTTGACTGCGACGCCACGGGTGCCTTTGGTTTTCGATTCCGGATCCAGCAGGGCGATGATGTCGCGCAGGGATTTGGAGTATTCGCCCATCAGGGTGCGCAGTTTGCCTTCGAATTCCAGCTCGGCTTGCAATTTGTCGTCTTGCGACAGATTTTTCAAACGCGCTTGCAGCTCTTTGATAGCTTCTTCGGTGGCGCGATATTCGTTGATCAAGGACATGGTAACTACCTTATGCGGATGTGTTGAATGGCAGGGGACAGTGCCGCAATAATAGTCAGGCTGTTTCATCAAGTAAACATTTAAGCGTATTTTTTATTTGAATTAGTTACGTGAAATAACCGGTAAATTGAATGGTCATCTAAATAATGTGATGCAGTCATCACGATTATTCACAATTATCTGGCCGAACAGCTTCACCGGCGCATCATCGCTTCGTCGTACAGTGCGCTCAGGCGCCATGAACCGCGCCCTCTCCGGCAAGTGCTCATCATTACTGCAGATTTCGCGCACAGTCGCTAGAATGGCCGCCTTTGCGAAGTTCTGGAGTTTCCCCCTCATGCGCACCTTTCGGTTGGTGATTTCCTGCCCTGACCGCGTTGGCATCGTTGCCAAAGTCAGTAACTTTCTGGCATCCCACAACGGCTGGATCACCGAAGCGAGCCACCACTCGGATAATCAGAACGGCTGGTTTTTCATGCGTCACGAGATCCGCGCCGATTCGCTGCCGTTCGGTATTGAAGTGCTGCGCGAGAAGTTTGCGCCGATTGCCGAAGAGTTCTCGATGGACTGGCGCATTACTGACACCGAGCAGAAGAAACGCGTGGTGCTGATGGCCAGCCGCGAATCCCACTGCCTGGCCGACTTGCTGCACCGCTGGCACAGCGACGAGCTCGATTGCGAAATCTCCTGTGTGATTTCCAACCACAATGACCTGCGCAGCATGGTCGAGTGGCACGGCATTCCTTATTACCATGTCCCGGTCAATCCGCAGGACAAGGAACCAGCGTTCGCCGAAGTCTCGCGTCTGGTCAAACAGCACGACGCCGAAGTGGTGGTGCTGGCGCGCTACATGCAGATCCTGCCGCCGGCGCTGTGCCGCGAATACGCGCACAAGGTGATCAACATTCATCACAGCTTCCTGCCGTCGTTCGTCGGTGCCAAGCCGTACCATCAGGCGTCGCTGCGCGGCGTGAAGCTGATCGGCGCGACTTGCCACTACGTGACCGAAGAGCTGGACGCCGGTCCGATCATCGAGCAGGACGTGGTGCGCGTCAGCCACAGCGACAGCATCGAAGATATGGTGCGTTTCGGCCGTGACGTCGAGAAGATGGTGTTGGCCCGTGGCCTGCGTTATCACCTCGAAGACCGCGTGCTGGTGCACGGCAACAAGACCGTGGTGTTCTGATCGAACCCACGCGTACTTGAATAATGAAGGGCCTGGGCGTTCAATCGTCCCAGGCCCTTTTTTCGTTTCAGCCCTTGAGGAACTGCCGTGAGCGACCCACTGGACAAAGCCACTTCGAAAGCGCCGGCCATATTGGGCGAAGGTTGTCTGAGCCGTTATGACCCGAATGACCTGAGCCCGGAAGACGGCACCGAGTTCCCCGGCGCCGCCGAGTTGTGGGAGCAACTCAAGGAGCAGGCGGACGAACCTGAGAAGCCTGCCTGAACTTCAGCAGCTTTTTGAGCAATGGCCGCCCCAGCATCAATAGAAACACCGGGCCGCCCACCACCAGATAAAAGTAGAACGTCACCACTCGCCAGATCAGAATCGCTGCCGCCGCGGTGGATTTACCGACCATCGGCGCCAGCAGCGCTGCCGAGGTCAGTTCCGCCGCCCCCGCGCCACCGGGCAACAAGCTCATTTGACCCGCCCCCAGCGACAGCATCTGCACCAGAAAACTCCAGGCCCACTGCAGGTCCGCGCCCAGCCCGCGCAAGGCCAGGTACAACACGCTGTAACGCAGCAGCCAGTGCATGCAGGTCAGGGCGAAAACCTTGATCAGCGTCTGCCACGGCAACTTGAGCGTGTCGATGAACGCATCGAGAAAATGCAGCAGCTTGCGTGCCCAGCGCCGGCGCGTGGCCGGTTGCACGTTGAGGCGGGCGAGCAGGCGTCCGCTCAGAAGAATCAGGCGACGGTGGTAGCGCGCCAGCAGCACGCAACTGAACAACCCACCGAACAGTGACACGGCGCTGACCATCAGCAGCCACTCCAGACGATCGCTGAGGTGCTGAAACAAGGCGTAGATCAGGATGCCGCTCAAGGCACAGAGAAAGAACAGCAGATCGCTCAACTGATCCATGGCAAACACCGCACTGCCACGGGCCGGGCGCACACCGCAGCGCGCCAGCAAGGCCATGATCGTCAGCGGCCCGCCACTGCCGCCGGGAGTGGCGCAGTAGGCGAACTCCGCGGCCATCACCACACCGAGGCTTTTCAGCGGCGTGACCCGATCGCGCTGATCGCCCAGCAGCAGGCGCAAGCGCAGGGTGTTGATACCCCAGCAGAACAGAATCATGCCGAACATGATCAGCAGCCAGTGCAGCGGAAAGTTCTGCAACCGCGCGCCGATCTCGCCGCCGCCGAGCAGCACCGGGATCAGTACAGCGGCGAGCAGGCCGATCAACAACACAATGCCGCGACTCATGCAGCGCGCTCCATTCGCCCGCGGTGCTGGGTGAGCCAGTCGATTTTGCTCATGGGCGTGCGTCCTTCTGCCAGCAGCCGTTCAAGGGTTCGTAGCCAGTAATCACGCGCGAAGGCGTGGCGCATGTCTACCGGGTGCAAGCCTAGACGAATCACCGCGGCGTCGCGCCAATGCTGTTCGCGTTGCTCGCTGACGAGTTTTGACAGACCCCGGCGCCAGGCGCTGCGCGCACTCCAGACCAGACCCGGGGCGTTGATGGCGGTGAAATCCGGCAATTGATAAAGATGTTGCGGGTCGCTGGTGTAGCTCAATGGGGTTTCACGAAGGGCCTGGCGGGTGCCCTCACTCATCAGCCAGGCCGGGGCGACGAAGCCGTGCAACGGCCAGCCATTGCGCCGGAACAGTTCGATGCCATGGCGCAGGCGAGCCTGCGCCGCTTCCCGGGACAGCCGATAAAACTCACCCTCGTGGGTGTAGATCCGGCGCATGAACCAGTCACGGGGCGTGGTCGGGGCTGGCTCGCGGTCGTCATGGTAATAGCCGTGCAAGGCCAGTTCATCGCCACGGACAAGCCGCTCGCCGAGCATTCGGCAGAACGCGGGATGAGCCTCAAGCGCATCGTGACCATGGAAATCCGGAACGACCAGCCAGGTCATCGGTACGCCACCCATTGCGTCGACCGCCTCGACAAATGGCCGATAATCCGCCCACGTCGACGGCGCCACGTCGTGCAGCACCAGCAACACTGCGCGGTCATTCAAGGAATCAGCCATTGGCCACTCTTTGCCGCGAGTGACCGAGCACCGCGTGGTAATGACCGAGCAGGCTGTCGACCACGCTGTCCCAGGAGTAACGTCGTTCGACATGTTGTCGCGCTTGATGGCCGAGTTTCAGGCAGCCGCGACTGAACAGCTCGCGCACCGCATTGGCCATGGCTTGCGGGTTATTCGGTGCACAGAGCAAGCCGCAGTCTTCGGCGACGATTTCTTCAAATGCCCCGGCCGCCACCGCGACCACCGGAATCCCGCAGGCCATGGCTTCGAGGATTACCAGACCGAAGGTTTCCTGATCGCCGGCATGGATCAGGGCATCGGCGCTGGCCATTAATCGCGCCACGGTGGCGGCAGGACAGAACCCGTCGATCACGCTGACATTGTCCGGAACCACGGCGGGCATCGATGAACCGACCAGCAACAGGTGATAGCGCGGGCCGAGGCGTTGCATGCATTTGAGCAGCACTGGCAGGTTTTTCTCTTTGGAGCCGCGTCCGGCAAAAATCAGCAGACGGGTGTCTTCGGCAATGCCCAGTTCGGCGCGCAAACCCTTGTCGCGGGCGCCAGGATGGAAAGTTTGCAGATCCACCCCCAGCGGTTGCACGAACACGTTGCGCACCCCCAGGCCTCGAAGTTTATCGGCCATCACTTGGCTCGGCGCCAGCACCCGGTCGAAGTTGCCGTACAGTTTGCTGACGTAAGCCTCGACATTCGGCGTGACCCAATGGCCCATGCGATTGCTCACCAGCAACGGCAGATCCGAGTGATAAAAGCCGATCACCGGCACATCCAGGTGACGCCGCGCGTCGAGCGCCGCCCAGGCAGTCAGGTACGGGTCGCCGACTTCGATCAGCTCCGGTTGCAAGTCCTGCAGGACATTGCGCCACGGAGCAAGACGCACGGGGAAGCGATAACCTTTGCCAAAGGGCAGGGCAGGTGCGGGCACTGTGTAGACGCCATCGTGTTCACCGAAGTGCGCACCGGGGATCAGCAGGCTGTGGCGAATGCCCGTTTTGACGCCCAGCCGGCGGTGCTTGGCGTCCAGGTAAGTGCGTACGCCGCCGCTGGCCGGGGCGTAGAACATGGTGATGTCGGCGATATGCACAGTGATCAACCCTCCGCTGCGTTGCACTCCCTTGGTTGACCTTTATCCAGAATAGATGTTCGGTCGGGAATTGGCGGTGGGTCTCAAGGGTAATAAGATCGCAGCCTGCGGCAGCTCCTACACAGGATG
>NZ_JABULD010000206.1:0-1278 GCF_014060985.1 Pseudomonas sp. MD195_PC81_125 | reverse complement strand
GTCTGTCAATTGAAGGTGAAAACTGAGCCGATACCTGTACATTCTGCCAATCGGTGCGATTATCGCCCGCAAACCTCGAGGCCTGGATTGAAGTGATGAACAAGCCTGACCTGCCTTCGATTCCGGTGTTCAAGCTCTACGGTGAAAGCCTGGACTGGCCGACCCCTGACTTGCTGCACTGTGAAACCATTTCCAAACGCAGCCGCGAACATCAATGGGAAATCAAACCCCACCGCCACGCCGATTTGTGCCAGTTACTCTTCGTTTTCAAAGGTCAGGCAGAGCTTGAAATCGAAGGTCAACGCACGCAGCTCAACGAACCCGCGATTCAAGTCCTGCCCCCGTTGTCGGTGCATGGCTTTCGTTTTTCCGAGGACGTCGAAGGTTTCGTCGTTACCCTCGCCAATCCGTTGATCAACCACCTGCAGGCGCAACTGGGCAATTCGGTGCATGCCCTGGCGCAGGCCGAGCACTATCCGGCGGGCAAGGATGCGGAATACCTGCACAGTCTGTTTTCAGCATTGCAGGCCGAGTACAACGGCCATCAACCCGCGCGGGAAATGCTCATGCATTCGCTGGTCAGCGTGATCATGGTCTGGGTCAGCCGTCAGGCGATCGTGCGCCATAACGCCAGTCAGCGCCCACAACGCCAGCGCGAATACCTCAACGGGTTCATTCAATTGGTGGAGGAGACGTACCGCCAACATGTGAAGGTCGAAGACCTGGCGCATCGCCTGGGGATTTCGGTGTCACACCTCAACGGTACTTGCCGGGAGCTGGCAGGGCAGCCAGCGCTGCAGATCATGCACGAACGCCAGTTACTGGAAGCCAAACGTTTGCTGACCTACACCAGCATGACCATTTACGAGATGTCGGAGCTGTTGGGGTTTTCCGATCCGACCAACTTCACGCGCCTGTTCCGGCGCAGGGTGGGGATTTCACCCAAGGCGTTTCGCGACCGGCTGAAGGCCGAGCAGTGATCGGGTAAAACAACACCGCCCCCTGTGGGAGCTGGCTTGCCAGCGATTGCGTCCTGTCAGTCAGCACTGAAGGCGTCTGGGCCACCGCCATCGCTGGCAAGCCAAGCTCCCACAGGGTTGATAGCAAGCCGAATCAGCGCAATGCGTTCAGCGTCGCATTGTGCGGAATACAACGCTCGAAATTGCAGCTCGCATAATCGCGGGGCAGTTGTCGCAGTTGCTCGACCCGCCAGGCCGCAGTGCCGTACAGCGCCAGCGTGGCGGCGCAGGTGATGAAGATCGCGAAGTACCTTCTTGT
>NZ_JABULD010000620.1:0-7971 GCF_014060985.1 Pseudomonas sp. MD195_PC81_125 | reverse complement strand
GGTGGGAGCGCAGCGACCGTTTGGCGCAGCCAAACACACGACGAGAGGAGGTGCAGCGAAGCAAACCGGAGGCGATGCCCCCGGATGAATCCCGGAGCGAAGGAACCCCGAGCCTCAGCGAGCGGGCCGGACGTAGGAGCAAGACCTTTTTGGTTACTTTTTGGGGGCGTTTTGCCAAAAGTGACCCGCCGTAAGGGCGGAACCCTAAGCAGCCATAACCGCAGCAACGGATATACACCCCAAAACCAAACCTCAACGAAGAAACCCGGCAACCTTCTCCGCGGCCGAAGCCAAATGCTGCTCATGCGTAAACCCGGAAACCTTGAGCGGCTTCAAATCATGATCCCCAGAAGCCAACCAGAACACCTCAATACTCGGCGATAGATCGTAAGCCTCGACAGCCTCCCGATTGCCAAGCGCATCCCGCTCCCCCTGAACAATCAACGTCCGAGTCCGCAAAGCAGCCAAATGCTCAACCCGAGGTTTCTCCGGTTTCCCCACCGCATAAAACGGATATCCAAGACAGACAAGCGCATCAGCCCCCAACTCATCGGCCAAGAGACTGGCCATCCGCCCGCCCATAGACTTCCCGCCAACCGCCAAAACCCCAGCGACATGAAGTCGCACCAAGCCATAAACATCACGCCAACACTCCTGCAATTTCCCCGCAGGATTGGGCGGCCGCTTGACCCCATCAACCCGCCGCTGCGCCATATAAGGAAACTCAAACCGCAACACGTTGATACCAAGCCCAGCAAGGCGCCCAGCCATATCGTTCATCCAGTCGCTATCCATCGGCGCCCCCCGCCCCATGCGCCAGGATCAGCGTCGCCGAAGGCTCGCCAACAGCAGCATCCCAAAGCCACCCATGATCCCGCACGCACTGCGCCCATTGATCCCCGTCAATACTGGCCTTGTGCTGTTTTGTCCATGCTTGCCTCGCTTTTAGTCTGCCTATAACTCCAGACGAAGGATTCGCGGCGTTTTCTGCGCGCGCTCACTTCGGCTGAACCGTGGATGGGGAACCATGAACACTTCTATCAGTACCGCCTACAACTACAAGGTGGTCCGCCAATTCGCCATTATGACGGTGGTGTGGGGCATCGTCGGCATGGGGCTCGGGGTTTTTCTCGCGGCCCAATTGGTCTGGCCGGAACTCAACTTCAATTTGCCCTGGACCAGTTTCGGCCGTCTGCGCCCGCTGCACACCAACGCGGTGATCTTCGCCTTCGGTGGTTGTGCGCTGTTCGCCAGTTCGTTCTATTCGGTGCAGCGCACCTGCCAGACGCAATTGTTCGCGCCGAAAATCGCCGCGTTCTGCTTCTGGGGCTGGCAACTGGTGATCCTGCTGGCAGCCATCAGCCTGCCGCTGGGTTACACCAGCTCCAAGGAATACGCCGAGCTGGAATGGCCGATCGACATCCTGATCACCATCGTCTGGGTCGCCTACGCCATCGTGTTCTTCGGCACGATCATGCAGCGCAAAACCAAGCACATCTACGTCGGCAACTGGTTCTTCGGCGCGTTCATCATCACCGTGGCGATTCTGCACATCGTCAACAACCTTGAGTTGCCGGTGAGCCTGACCAAGTCCTACTCGGTGTACGCCGGTGCGACCGACGCGATGGTGCAATGGTGGTACGGCCACAACGCCGTAGGCTTTTTCCTCACCGCCGGTTTTCTCGGGATGATGTACTACTTCGTGCCGAAACAGGCCGAACGTCCGGTGTATTCGTATCGCCTGTCGATCGTGCACTTCTGGGCGCTGATCACCCTGTACATCTGGGCCGGCCCGCACCACCTGCACTACACCGCGCTGCCAGACTGGGCGCAGTCGCTGGGCATGGTGATGTCGCTGATTCTGCTGGCACCGAGCTGGGGCGGCATGATCAACGGCATGATGACCCTCTCGGGCGCCTGGCATAAGTTGCGCAGCGACCCGATCCTGCGCTTCCTCGTGGTGTCGCTGGCGTTCTACGGCATGTCGACCTTCGAAGGTCCGATGATGGCGATCAAGACCGTCAACGCCCTCTCCCACTACACCGACTGGACCATCGGCCACGTACACGCCGGCGCGCTCGGCTGGGTGGCGATGATTTCCATCGGCGCGCTGTACCACATGATCCCGAAAGTCTTCGGCAAAGAGCAGATGCACAGCATCGGCCTGATCAACGCGCACTTCTGGCTCGCGACCATCGGCACCGTGCTCTACATCGCCTCGATGTGGGTCAACGGCATCGCCCAGGGCCTGATGTGGCGCGCAGTCAACGAGGACGGCACGCTGACCTACTCCTTCGTCGAAACCCTGGTGGCCAGCCACCCAGGCTTCATCGTGCGTCTGGTGGGTGGGGCGATCTTCCTCAGCGGCATGTTCCTGATGGCTTACAACACCTGGCGCACCGTGCGGGCCTCGCAGCCTGCTGACGTCGTTGCTGCCGCGCAGATGGCCTGAGGAGTCCGCCATGAAACACGAAACGATTGAAAAGAACGTCGGCCTGCTGATGCTGCTGATGGTGTTTGCCGTGAGCATCGGCGGCCTGACCCAGATCGTCCCGCTGTTCTTCCAGGACGTCACCAACAAACCGGTGGAGGGCATGAAGCCTTACACCGCGCTGCAACTGGAAGGCCGCGACATCTACATCCGCGAAGGCTGCGTCGGTTGCCATTCGCAGATGATTCGCCCGTTCCGCGCCGAAACCGAACGCTACGGGCACTACTCGGTGGCCGGTGAGAGCGTGTGGGATCACCCGTTCCTGTGGGGCTCCAAGCGTACCGGTCCGGACCTGGCCCGGGTCGGCGCGCGTTACTCGGATGACTGGCACCGCGCGCACTTGTACAACCCGCGCAACGTGGTACCCGAGTCGAAAATGCCGGCCTACCCGTGGCTGGTGACGCAAGCGGTCGACAGCAGCCACACCGAAACCAAGCTCAAGACCATGCGCACCCTAGGCGTGCCGTACACCGACGATGACATCAGCGGCGCGGTTGCCAGCCTCAAGGGCAAGACCGAGATGGACGCCCTCGTCTCCTACCTGCAAGTGCTTGGCACTGCGATCAAGAGCAAGAGGTGAGCCATGGTCATTGAAATGAGCACAGGCCTCATACGTGGCCTCGGCACGGTCGTGGTGTTCGTCGCCTTCGTCGGTCTGACCTTGTGGGTATTCAATCGCAAGCGCACCCCGGAGTTTGCCGAAGCACGTCTGCTGCCGTTCGCCGACGAGCCGCAACCCGACACTACCCCCGCATCTGAAACAAGGAGTACCCGGCCATGACCACCTTCTGGAGTACGTGGATCTGCGTACTGACCATCGGCAGCCTGATCGGCCTGACCTGGCTGCTGATCGGCACGCGCCGGGGCGAGACCAAGGGCAGCGTCGACCAGACCATGGGCCACAGCTTCGACGGCATCGAGGAGTACGACAACCCGCTGCCGCAATGGTGGTTCATGCTGTTCGCCGGCACGCTGGTGTTTTCCGTGGGCTATCTGATCCTCTATCCGGGTCTGGGCAACTGGAAAGGCATCCTGCCCGGCTACGAGGACGGCTGGACCGGTGTCCACGAGTGGGAAAAGGAAATGAGCAAGGCCGACGCCAAATTCGGGCCGATCTTCGCCAAGTTCGCCGCCATGCCGGTGGAAGAAGTGGCGAAGGATCCGCAGGCGCTGAAAATGGGTGGCCGACTGTTCGCCTCCAACTGCTCGGTGTGCCATGGTTCCGACGCCAAGGGCGCGTTCGGTTTCCCCAACCTGGCGGACAAGGACTGGCGCTGGGGCGGCAGTGCCGAGACCATCAAGACCACCATCATGGGTGGGCGGATGGCGGCGATGCCGGCCTGGGGCGAAGTGCTCGGCGAGACCGGGGGTGAAGAACGTCGCGGCGTATGTGCGTCACGAACTGGCCGGCCTGCCGCTGCCGGCCGACAGCAAGGCTGACCTGCAGGCCGGACAGCAAGCGTTCAGCACCACCTGCGTAGCCTGTCATGGGGCAACCGGCCAAGGCACTGAAGCCATGGGTGCGCCGAACCTGACGCACCCGGCCGGATTTATCTACGGCACCAGCCTGACGCAGCTTGAGCAGACCATTCGCCATGGTCGCCAAGGCCACATGCCGGCGCAGAACGAACTGCTGGGCAACGATAAAGTGCAATTGCTGGCCGCTTATGTGTACAGCCTGTCGCACGGGTTGAATACAGAAAAACTTATTAATGAAGACAAAAAGCAATAAGCATTGCGTACACCTCTGCCGCATCGTTCTCGATGCGGCAGCATCCCGCCCCTTTGCGACGCATTGTCGCACCCCGTCACACCCTCTCCTTTCGAATCCTCCGAAACGGGTCTACGCTTGCTCGATGCGGACTGGCCCGTGCCGGTTCCAGGTCGACCTTGAGCGATGTGTTCGACAAATCGCCTGACTGACAGGGCGCAAAGCCCGGTAGATACCGGCTGTCGCGTCGATGACCGTCCGTCACCCGATCACTGCGTTCGAACACACCTCGTTACAACCGACCTGAACCCCTCGCTTTTTTTCGTCCGCTGCGACATTTTGTCCGAGGCCGATTTTGTCCTTACGCGGCGTATGGAAAGGCCGCAGAATCAGCGTTGGAAAGCATTGACCCAGGTCATGGCGCGTTGCAATGACCCCCTGCTCTCTGCATACTTGCGGCCGATTTTAATCCTAATAAAACACCCAAACCGTGGAACCTTAGAATGAGCACAGCAATCAGTCCGACTGCTTATAACTATAAGGTAGTCCGCCAGTTCGCCATCATGACGGTGGTCTGGGGGATCCTTGGCATGGGGCTCGGTGTCTTCATCGCCTCGCAACTGGTCTGGCCGGAATTGAACTTCGGTCTGCCGTGGACGAGCTTTGGACGCCTGCGCCCGTTGCACACAAACCTGGTGATTTTCGCCTTTGGTGGTTGTGCACTGTTTGCCACTTCCTACTATGTCGTGCAGCGAACCTGCCAGACGCGACTGATCTCCGACAGCCTCGCCGCCTTCACCTTCTGGGGCTGGCAGGCAGTTATCGTCGGCGCAATCATTACCTTGCCGCTGGGCTACACCACCACCAAGGAATACGCCGAACTGGAATGGCCGCTCGCCATTCTGCTGGCCATTGTCTGGGTCTCCTACGGGCTGGTGTTCTTCGGCACCATCACCAAGCGCAAGACCAAGCATATCTATGTCGGTAACTGGTTCTACGGCGCGTTCATCGTCGTGACCGCAATGCTGCACATCGTCAACCACGCCTCCTTGCCGGTGAGTTTCTTCAAGTCCTACTCCGCCTACTCGGGCGCGACCGACGCGATGATCCAGTGGTGGTACGGCCACAACGCCGTGGGCTTCTTCCTGACCACCGGCTTCCTCGGGATGATGTACTACTTCGTGCCGAAACAGGCCGAACGTCCGATCTACTCCTATCGCCTGTCGATCGTGCACTTCTGGGCCCTGATCACCCTGTACATCTGGGCCGGCCCGCACCACCTGCACTACACCGCATTGCCGGACTGGGCGCAATCGCTGGGCATGGCGATGTCGATCATCCTGCTGGCACCGAGCTGGGGCGGCATGATCAACGGCATGATGACCCTGTCGGGCGCCTGGCATAAGCTGCGCACCGACCCGATCCTGCGTTTCCTCGTGGTATCGCTGGCGTTCTACGGCATGTCGACCTTCGAAGGTCCGATGATGGCGATCAAGACCGTCAACTCGCTCTCGCACTACACCGACTGGACCATCGGCCACGTACACGCCGGCGCGCTCGGCTGGGTAGCGATGATCTCGATCGGCGCGATCTACCACATGATCCCGAAACTGTTCGGCCGCGCGCAGATGCACAGCGTCGGCCTGATCAACGCGCACTTCTGGCTCGCGACCATCGGTACCGTGCTGTACATCGCCTCGATGTGGGTCAACGGCATCACTCAGGGCCTGATGTGGCGTGCAATCAACGATGACGGCACCCTCACCTACTCGTTCGTCGAAGCGCTGCAGGCCAGCCACCCGGGCTACATCGTCCGTGCCCTGGGCGGTGCATTCTTCGCCAGCGGCATGTTCCTGATGGCTTACAACGTCTGGCGCACCGTGCGCGCCTCGAACCCGGTTGAAGCCGAAGCCGCCGCCCAGATCGCTGTCGTTGGAGCTCACTGATGAAGCATGAAGCTGTCGAGAAGAATATTGGCCTGCTGGCCTTCTTCATGGTTATCGCCGTCAGCATTGGCGGCCTGACCCAAATCGTTCCGCTGTTCTTCCAGGACGTCACCAACAAGCCGGTCGAAGGCATGAAGCCGCGCTCGGCACTGGAACTGGAAGGCCGCGACGTCTACATCGCCAACGGTTGTGTCGGCTGCCACTCGCAGATGATCCGTCCGTTCCGTGCCGAAACCGAACGCTACGGCCACTACTCGGTCGCCGGTGAAAGCGTCTGGGACCACCCGTTCCTGTGGGGTTCCAAACGTACCGGTCCGGACCTGGCTCGCGTGGGCGGTCGTTACTCCGATGACTGGCAGCGTGCGCACCTGTACAACCCGCGCAACGTAGTGCCTGAGTCGAAAATGCCGGCTTACCCGTTCCTCGTGGAAAACAAGCTCGACGGCAAAGACACGGCCAGGAAAATGGAAGTGTTGCGCACGCTCGGCGTCCCTTACACCGACGAAGACATCGCCGGTGCAAAAGAGGCCGTGAAGGGCAAAACCGAAATGGACGCGCTGGTGGCCTACCTTCAAGGCCTGGGCACCATCATCAAAAGCAAACGGTGATTCTTTATGGATATCGGGATGATTCGCGGCCTGGGCACCGTTGTCGTGATGGTGGCCTTCATCGGTTTGGCGTTGTGGGTATTCAGCCCCAAGCGCAAGTCGGAGTTTGAAGACGCAACCTTGCTGCCTTTTGCGGATGATCCCGAAGCCATCAAGCACGTCGAGCAAGCTTCTAGGAGTAACAAAGAATGACTACATTCTGGAGTCTGTACGTCACAGTCCTCAGTCTCGGTACGATCTTTTCCCTGACCTGGCTGCTGCTGTCGACCCGCAAGGGCCAGCGCAGCGAGCAGACGGAAGAGACCGTGGGCCACTCCTTCGACGGGATCGAGGAGTACGACAACCCACTGCCGAAATGGTGGTTCATGCTGTTTGTGGGCACCATCGTGTTCGCCCTCGGTTATCTGGTGCTGTACCCGGGTCTGGGCAACTGGAAAGGCCTGTTGCCGGGCTACAACTACCTTGATAACGACAAGCAGACCGCGTTCGCCAACGGCCAGACCGGCTGGACCGGCGTGCACGAGTGGGAAAAGGAAATGGCCCGCTCGGACGCCAAGTTCGGTCCGATCTTCGCCAAGTTCGCGGCGATGCCGATCGAGGAAGTCGCCAAGGATCCACAAGCACTGAAGATGGGTGGCCGTCTGTTCGCCTCCAACTGCTCGGTGTGCCACGGTTCCGACGCCAAAGGCGCCTATGGCTTCCCGAACCTGACCGACGCCGACTGGCGCTGGGGCGGCGAGCCGGAAACCATCAAGACCACCATCATGGGCGGTCGTCACGCGGTGATGCCGGCCTGGGCCGACGTCATTGGCGAGCAAGGCGTCGCCGACGTCGCAGCCTTCGTGGTCACTCAACTTGATGGCCGCAAACTGCCGGAAGGCACCAAGGCTGACCCGGCCAACGGCCAGAAACTGTTCGCCGCCAACTGCGTGGCCTGCCACGGACCGGAAGGCAAAGGCACCCCGGCGATGGGCGCACCGAACCTGACCCACCCGGCCGCGTTCATCTACGGTTCAAGCTTCGCCCAACTGCAACAGACCATCCGTTACGGCCGTCAGGGCCAGATGCCTGCGCAGGAACAACTGCAAGGCAACGATAAGGTGCACTTGCTGGCGGCGTATGTTTACAGCCTGTCCCACGGTGAAAAACCCGCTGAAGCCGAGGCCCAATAAGGCCAACGCCTGACGCAAAATAAAGCCCCCGCCAGTGCTCTGG
>NZ_JABULD010000038.1:0-13167 GCF_014060985.1 Pseudomonas sp. MD195_PC81_125 | reverse complement strand
GGCAGCTCCTGACAGGGGGATGTGAGCACACACCTGTGGTGAGGGGATTCATCCCCGATGGGACGCGAAGCGGCCCCGATAGTCGTCCGGGTGTGCGACTGCTGCGCAGTCGATCGGGGATAAATCCCCTCGCCACAAGCGTTATTTCCCGGGCCCGAGTGTGGGCCTGGTACACGGATTTTTCGCAACAACACTAAGGAAGGTCGCTGGATGAATAACAACAATACCCCCGCGCAAACGGGCGGTCGCTTCGCCATGAAAACCCTCAACTGCGCCGTACTCTGTGCGTTGACCAGCTGGGGCACCGCGCACGCGGCGCCTTATGTGGAAAACGGCCGCAGCGGTGATCCCGCCAGTTGGCGCAGCGCCGAGTTCCAGGCGGAGTGGGGCCTGGGCGCCATCGGGGCGGATTCCGCTTACGCTGCCGGCTACACCGGCAAAGGCGTGAAACTTGGGATCTTTGACCAGCCGGTGTACGCCGCGCACCCGGAGTTCTCCGGTCCCAACAAAGTCGTGACCCTGGTCACCAGCGGGATCCGCGAATACACCGACCCTTACATTCCGGTCAAAGCCGGGGACGCGTTCCGCTATGACGGTTCGCCCTCGGTCGGTTCCGACGGCAAGCTCGGCGCCCACGGCACCCACGTCGGTGGTATTGCCGCCGGCAGCCGTGACGGCGGGCCGATGCACGGCGTGGCGTTCGGTGCGCAGATCATCAGCGCCGACAACGGCGACCCGGGCCCGGAAGACGGCATTGTGCGTGGCAACGACGGCGCGGTGTACAAGGCCGGATGGGATGCGCTGATCGCCAGCGGCGCGCGGATCATCAACAACAGTTGGGGCATCGGCATCACTGACCGTTTCGACCTTGGCGGCCGCGACCCGGCGTATCCGCACTTCACCGTCAACGACGCGCAAGTGCAGTTCAACGAAATCCGCACATTGCTCGGCACCAAGCCGGGCGGCGCCTACGACGGCGCGATTGCCGCCGCCCGTAGCGGTATCGTGACGATTTTTGCCGCCGGCAACGATTACAACCTGAACAACCCGGACGCCATCGCCGGCCTCGGTTACTTCGTGCCGGACATCGCGCCGAACTGGATCACCGTCGCCGCGTTGCAGAAGAACCCGGATCTGGCCAGCGCCAACCCGTACATCATGAGTACGTTCTCTTCGCGTTGCGGTTACACCGCGAGCTTCTGCGTTTCGGCACCGGGCACGAAGATCTTCAGCTCGATCATCGAAGGCACCAACGCCGACAACCTGACCACCGGCTACAAAAACTACAACGGCACCTCAATGGCCGCGCCGCACGTGGCCGGCTCGATGGCGGTGTTGATGGAGCGCTTCCCGTACATGACGGGTGACCAGGTCGCCACGGTGCTGCGTACCACCGCCACCGACCTCGGCGCACCGGGCATCGACGCCTTGTACGGCTGGGGCATGATCAACCTGCGCAAGGGCATTGATGGCCCGGCGATGTTCGTCACCGAGCAGGACATTCCGGAAGAATTCCGCATCCAGGGTGCCTACGGTTCCGGGCAGTTTGTTGCGGACCTGCCGGGCATTGGCGCGATCATCGACAAGGGCAAACCGACCGAGCGCGTCTGCACCGACATCACTTGCGGGCTCGACACCTGGCGCAACGACATTTCCGGTCACGGCGGCCTGACCAAGCAGGGCATCGGCACGCTGGTGTTGACCGGCAACAACAGCTACAGCGGCCCGACCCTGGTCAATCAGGGGCGTCTGGCGATCAATGGCTCGCTGGCTTCGACGGTCACGGTCAACGACAGCGGCATCCTTGGCGGTAACGGCCGCATCGGCGCACTGACCGCGAAAAGCGGCGGTACCGTGGCGCCGGGCAACTCGATCGGCACGCTGAACGTCGCCGGTGACGTGACCTTCGAGCGCGGTTCGACCTACGCGGTGGAAGTCTCGCCGACCAGCAGCGACAAGATCGTTGCCGGTGGCCAAGCGGTGATCGATGGCGCCACGGTCAGTCTGTCGCTGGAAAACAGCCCGACCTTGCTGACCACGACTGAAGTGAAGAGCCTGCTCGGCACGCAGTTCAACATCCTGCAAGCGGCCGGTGGCATTCAAGGCCAGTTCGGGCAAGTGCTGCCGAACTACGCGTTCCTCGGCGGCACCCTGGCGTATTCGGCGAACGGCGTACAACTCGACGTCGGGCGCAATGGCGCGTCGTTCGCCAGTGTCGGCCTGACGCCGAACCAGCGTGCGGTCGGTGCGGCTGCCGAGGGGTTGGGCGCGGGCAATGCGTTATTCGAAACCTTGCTGTTGTCGCCGAACGCGGCGGCGGCGCAACAGGCGTTCCAGCAACTGTCCGGCGAGATTCATCCCGCCATTGGCACGATGCTGATCAACGACAGTCGCTACCTGCGTGAAGCGGTGGGCGAGCGTCTGCGTGAGCGCGATCTGTTCAATGCCAACGCACCGACTGACGAGCGCAGCAATGCCTGGGTCAAGGTGCTCGGTTCGTGGGGCAAGAGCGATGGCGGCCATGAAAATGCCGACTCCAACAGCTCCATCGGCGGGCTGCTGGCCGGTGTCGACGGCTTGATTGCTGAAGATACTCGTCTGGGTTTCGTTACCGGTTATAGCGACAGTTCGTTGAACATGGGCAGCGGCACGCATTCGTCGGCCTCGGTCGACAGCTATCACCTGGGTGCGTACCTGGGGCATCAGATCGATGCGCTGCGTCTGACCGCCGGTGCGGCGTATAGCTGGCACCGCGTGGATGTGAAGCGTGATCTGCAGTTCGCCGGCGTCAATGGCAAAGAGAAAACCAAGCACGATGCCGCGACCACTCAAGTGTTCACCGAAGTGGCTTACGATCTGCGTCTGCAACCGATGAATCTGGAACCGTTCGCCAATCTGTCGTATGTGCACCTGAACACCGACAGCTTCACCGAAAAGGGTGATGCCGCGGCGCTCAAGAGCTCTGAAGACAACCGCGATGTGGTGCTGTCGACCCTTGGCGTACGCGCCAAGCGCACCTTCGCCCTGTCGGACAAGCATCAGCTGGAACTGGGCGCGACCCTCGGCTGGCAGCACAACCTGAGCAGTGTCGATGCTGACAGCCACCTGGCCTTCGCCAATGGCAACAGCGCGTTCACTGTGCAGAGTGTGTCGATGGATCGTGATGCGGCCGTGGTCGGCGTCCGTGCCGGGCTGGCGCTCAATCGCGATGTCCGGGTCAACCTGGACTACAACGGACTGATCGGTAACAACGAGAAGGACCACGGTGTGGGTCTGACCCTCGACTGGCAGTTCTAAAGGAGTACCGGCAGCCCTCCAGGGGCTGCCGGTCATGAAGGAAGAGAGAGCACAACATGGGATTGTTCGATTACAAAAATGCCGATGGCAAAGCGTTGTACAGCGATGCCATCGCCCTGACGCTGTATGCCTACACGCCAACCGGCCAGCCGTTGCCGGCCACCGCCTGGAAACCCCTCAGCGCCACGGCGCTGGGCTATCAGGCAAGGTCGGCGCGCAGGGCACGTTCTTCGGCGAGAAGGACGGCTTCACCAGCGCCGAGGCTGAAGTGCTCGGCAAGTACGACGCCGGTGGCAAGCTGATCGGCATCGGCGTGGCCTTTCGCGGCACTGGCGGACTGGGTTACAGCGACACTTTCGGCGACATGAAGAACAATCTGCTGGCCGCCATCGGGCCATCGGATTACGCGAGTAACTACGCGAAAAACGCCTTCGACAACCTGCTCAAGGCCGTCGCCGCGTTCGCGCTTGCCAACGGCATTGCCGCCAAGGACGTGCTGTTCAGCGGTCACAGCCTCGGTGGCCTCGGGGTCAACAGCGTGGCCGAGTTGAGCGCCAGCAACTGGGGCGGATTCTTCAAGGACGCCAACTACATAGCGTTCGCTTCACCGACCCAGAGCAGCACCGGCAATAACGTGTTGAACATCGGTTACGAAAACGATCCGGTGTTCCGCGCACTGGACGGCACCACGTTCAGCAGCGGGTCGCTGGGCAAGCACGACGGGCCACATGAGTCGACCACCGATAACATCGTCAACTTCAATGACTACTACGCGTCCACCGCACAGAACCTGGTGCCGTTCAGCATCGTCAATCCGCTGAGCTGGTCGGCCCACGGCTCGTTGGGGTATGCCGATGGCTTGAACCGGGTAATCGATTCGAAGTTCTACAACCTGACGCACAAAGACTCGACCCTCATCGTCTCCAACCTGGAGGAATCTTCCCGGGGCAAGACCTGGGTCGAGGACTTGGGGGCGCAGCGGCGAGCCGCACACCGGCAGCACTTTCATCATCGGCACCCAGAGCGGCGACTGGCTCAAGGGTGGGGCGGGCAACGACTTTCTCGAAGGCCTGGGCGGTGATGACCGGTTCCGCGATGACGGTGGCTTTAACATTCTGCTCGGTGGTCAGGGCCACAACACGTTCGAGCTGCAGAAACCGCTGCAGAACTTCAGCTTCGCCAACGACGGTGACGGCACGCTGTATGTGCGCGACGCCTACGGCGGCATCAGCATGACCCGCGACATCGGTGCGCTGGTGAGCAAGGAGTCGGGGTCGTGGTGGGGCAGCAAGGACATCACCTGGGGCGTCACGGCCAAGGGTTTGACCAATGGCAGCGAACTGACCCAGTACACCCATTCGCTCAACGGCGATGCGTACGGCAATGCACTGCACGCCAGCGCCGACGGTGACTGGCTGTTCGGTCTGGGTGGCGATGACAAGCTGATCAGCGACAAGGGCCACGTGACCTTCGTCGGCGGCGCCGGCAATGACGTGATGACGGCGGTGGGCGGCAACAACACCTTCCTGTTCAGCGGCGCCTTCGGTTTCGACGCGATCAATGGCTACCAGGGCAGCGACAAACTGGTGTTCATGGGCGTCGAAGGCGCGGGGCAGGGCTACGACTACAAGCAGCATGTTGCCCAGTCGGGAGCTGATACGGTGCTGAAGATTGGCGAGTATGCCGTGACCCTGGTCGGGGTGGGAGTGGCTAACCTGTCGGACTCGGCGTTCGTCTTCGCCTAGCTCTAATGTGGGAGCGAGCTTGCTCGCGAAAGCGGTGTGCCAGCCAAGCAAATGGCAGCTGACACTCCCTCTTCGCGAGCAAGCTCGCTCCCACAGATTTGATGTGTAAGTAGTGAAAATGCTCCGGGGCGTGCCCGTGAGGGGCGCCCTGGCTGTGAGCTATCTCTGACAATTCAAACAAAAGAGAGGCAATAGCAATGGGTGTGTATGACTACAACAACTTCGGTACAGCCGATTCCAAGGCATTGTTCAGCGATGCCATGGCGATCACGCTGTATTCCTATCACAACCTCGATAACGGCTTTGCCGCCGGTTATCAGCACAACGGTTTCGGCCTCGGCCTGCCCGCCACGTTGGTGACCGCGCTGCTCGGTGGCACCGATTCGCAAGGGGTGATCCCCGGTATTCCGTGGAACCCCGACTCGGAAAAACTCGCCCTCGACGCGGTGAAAAAGGCTGGCTGGACACCGATCACCGCTTCGCAACTGGGCTACGACGGCAAGACCGACGCGCGCGGAACCTTCTTCGGCGAGAAGGCCGGTTACACCACCGCTCAGGTGGAAATTCTGGGCAAATACGACGCTCAGGGCCATCTCACCGAAATCGGCATCGCTTTTCGCGGCACCAGCGGCCCGCGGGAAAACCTGATCCTCGACTCGATCGGCGACGTGATCAACGATCTGCTGGCAGCTTTCGGCCCCAAGGATTACGCCAGGAATTACGTCGGTGAAGCGTTCGGCAATCTACTGAATGACGTGGTGGCGTTCGCCAAGGCCAATGGCCTCAGCGGCAAGGACGTGCTGGTCAGCGGCCACAGCCTCGGCGGGCTGGCGGTCAACAGCATGGCTGATCTGAGTGGCGGCAAGTGGGGCGGGTTCTTCGCCGATTCCAACTACATTGCCTACGCCTCGCCGACCCAGAGCACCACCGACAAGGTGCTCAACGTCGGTTACGAAAACGACCCGGTGTTCCGCGCCCTTGACGGCTCGACCTTCACCGGCGCCTCGGTCGGCGTGCACGACGCGCCCAAGGAATCGGCCACCGACAACATCGTCAGCTTCAACGATCACTACGCCTCGACCGCGTGGAATCTGCTGCCGTTCTCCATTCTCAACATCCCGACCTGGATCTCGCACCTGCCGACTGCGTACGGCGACGGCATGAACCGGATCATCGAGTCGAAGTTCTACGACCTGACCAGCAAGGACTCGACGATCATCGTCGCCAACCTGTCGGACCCGGCGCGGGCCAACACCTGGGTGCAGGATCTGAACCGCAACGCCGAAACCCACAAGGGCAGCACGTTCATCATCGGCAGCGACAGCAACGACCTGATCCAGGGCGGCAGCGGCAATGACTACCTCGAAGGGCGCGCCGGCAACGACACGTTCCGTGATGCTGGCGGCTACAACGTGATTCTCGGTGGCGCCGGCAACAACACCCTCGAGTTGCAGAAATCGGTGAACACCTTCGACTTCGCCAACGACGGTGCCGGCAACCTGTACATCCGCGACGCCAACGGCGGGATCAGCATCACCCGCGACATCGGCAGCATCGTCACCAAGGAGCCGGGCTTCCTCTGGGGGCTGTTCAAGGACGATGTAACCCACAGCGTCACGGCCAGCGGTTTGAAGGTCGGCAGCAACGTCACCCAGTACGAGTCCAGTGTCACCGGCACCAGCGGTGCCGACACGCTCAAGGCGCATGCCGGCGGCGACTGGCTGTTCGGTCTGGACGGCAATGACCACTTGATTGGTGGCGCGGGTAACGACGTGTTTGTCGGTGGCGCCGGCAATGATCTGATGGAGTCCGGGGGCGGGGCGGATACGTTCCTGTTCAACGGCGCGTTCGGTCAGGATCGGGTGGTGGGTTTTACGGCCAACGACAAACTGGTGTTCCTTGGCGTGCAGGGTGTGTTGCCTAACGACGACTTCCGCGCGCATGCCTCGACGGTGGGACAGGACACGGTGCTGAAGTTTGGTGGTGATTCGGTGACGCTGGTCGGGGTGGCGCTGAATAGCCTCAGCGCCGATGGAATTGTGATCGCCTGATGCATCCGTAACCTGTGGCGAGGGAGCTTGCTCCCGCTGGGTCGCGAAGCGGCCCTGAAGATTTTGTGAGCGCTACGCGCTCAAGCGGGAGCGAGCTCCCTCGCCACAGTGTGATTTGATCAGCCTGAAGGAAGACTTATGCCCCGCCCCGATCTGCCGGCCAACGACGAGCCTGCCCTCGCCAGCCCCCCGATCAATGCCGAGCGTCTGCTGCAACTGATCACCGACGAATACGACACCCTGCCGCGCCAACTCAAACGCATCGCCAGCTACATGAGTCAGCAAAGCGAGCGGATCATGGTCGATCGCATCAGCGACATCGCCCGCGAATGCGAGGTGCATCCGTCCGCCATCGTGCGCTTCTCGCAGCGCTTCGGTTTCAGCGGCTTCAGCGAAATGCAGGCGCTGTTTCGCACCGCCTACACCCACAAAGCCTCGCCGGTGCACAACTACCAGCAACGCATCCGCAGCATGATCGCCAACCAGTCGCAGCAGGCCAGCGACGGCGACCTCGCCCGCGAATGCATCGACGCCACCCGCTCCGGCATCGAACGCCTGGGCCGCGAACTCGACGACGTCGCCTTCGAAAAAGCCGTCGACCTGATCGTCAACGCCGACAACATCTATGTGGTCGGCGTGCGCCGCTCCTTCGCCGTCGCCGACTACCTGGTTTACAACTTGCAACACACTCACAAGCGCATTCACCTGGTTTCCGGGCTGGGCGGCAGTTATCGCGAACAGATGCGCAGCGTGCGTAGCGGTGATTTGGTGATCGCCATCAGCTTCACCCCCTACGCCAAGGAAACCCAACACTGCCTGCGCTACGCCCGCCAGCAACAGGCCAACACCCTGATCCTCACCGACAGCCACCTCTCGCCGTTGGCCAAAAACGCCAACAGCCTGCTGCTGGTGAATGAAGGCAGCGCATTGGCGTTCCGTTCGCTGAGCGCGACGTTGTGTTTGTGTCAGGCGTTGTTCGTGGCGGTGGCGTATCGGCTGGAATTGAATGTGGATGAGATTCACGAGCAGGCCGGTTTTGACGACTGACATTTGCCTCAGGCTCGGCTAGGTTATGCCTTCCCACCGGTTCGACTTGAAGGAACGCGTCATGAAACTGATCGGCATGCTGGACTCCCCTTACGTGCGCCGCGTGGCGATCTCCGCCAAACGCCTCGGCATCGACCTCGAACATGAATCGGTCTCGGTGTTCCGCCACTTCGAGCAATTCCAGCAGATCAACCCGGTGGTCAAGGCACCCACGCTGATCCTCGATGACGGCGTGGTCCTGATGGACTCCACCCTCATCCTCGACTACCTCGAAGCCGCCAGCGGCAACAGCCTGCTGCCGAGCGACCTCCAACAACGCGCCCACGCCCTGCGCCTGATCGGCCTCAGCCTCGCCGCCTGCGAAAAAGCCGTGCAGCTCTACTACGAACGCAACCTGCGCCCGGCCGACATTCAATACCAGCCGTGGGTCGAACGCGTCGAAGGCCAACTCGCCGCCGCCTTCACCGCCCTCGAACAGGAACTGGAAAAAACCGGCCTGCCCACCGACGGCACCCTCACACAGGCGGGCATCAGCCTCGCCGTCGCCTGGAGCTTCACCGGCCTTGTCGTCCCCGACCAGATCGACACCCGCCGCTACCCGCACATCGCCCAATACACCGCGTACGCCGAAACCCTCGAAGCGTTCGTCAGCACCCCGATGACCTGACCATGAGCACCACCGACACCGCCGCCCCGGCGTTAAAGGAAATCTTCAACGCCGAACGCCTGCAACACATCGCCAGCGAAATGAGCGCCGTATACCCGGCATTCAAGGCCAAGGCGTTTCTCAAGCACGCCAACCAAGGGCTGGCGGAATTGTCGGTGATGCAACGCATGGCCCGCGTCAGCGAAAGCCTGCACGCCGTGCTGCCACTGGACTACGAAGATTCCCTCGAAGTCCTGCGCGAACTCGCCCCCCGCCTCAACAGCGGATTCGTCAGCATGTGCCTGCCGCACTACGTCGCCAGCTACGGCGGCCACGCCTTCGATACCTCGATGCAAGCGCTGAAATACTTCACCACCTTCGGCTCCTCCGAATTCGCCATCCGCCACTTCCTGCGCAGCGACCTCGAACGCTCGCTGGAACTCATGCACGACTGGACCCAAGACCAAAACCACCACATCCGCCGCCTCGCCAGCGAAGGCACCCGCCCTCGCCTGCCCTGGTCATTCCGCCTCGAAGCCGTGCAAGCCAACCCGCAACTGACCGCCGCAATCCTTGATCGGTTGAAAGCCGACGAGAGTCTGTACGTACGCAAATCCGTGGCAAACCATCTGAATGACGTGACCAAAGAGCATCCGGAATGGGTGCTGGACACGATTGAAGGCTGGCCACTGGAGAACAAACACACAGCGTGGATTGCCAAGCATGCGTTGCGCAGCTTGATCAAACAGGGAGATTTGCGCGCGCTGACGGTGATTGGTGCGGGTGCGAAGGCTGAGGTTAAGTTGCTGGATGTGCGGGTTGAACCGGCGGTGGTTCGGTTGGGGGAAGCGATTACGTTGTCGTTTACGGTGAAGTCGACGGTGGCGCATGAACAGCGGTTGGTGATTGATTATGCGATTGACTATGTGAAGGCGAATGGCGGGGTTTCGGGGAAGGTTTTCAAGTTGAAGACGGTGGAGTTGACGGGGTTTGGGGAAGTGGTTGTGGGGAGGCGGCAGGTGATTCGGGATTTTACGACGCGGAGGCATTTTTTTGGGGCGGCACGGGGGTGAGGGTTTTGGTTAATGGGGAGGTTTTGGAGAGTGCTGCGTTTGAGATCGTTGCTGATTGATACCGGTAATAGATTCCGTTGATCTGGCGGGACTCGGGCTGATAGGGAATTACGGATGGGGCTGCTTTCGGCCAAAAGCGGACGTTCTGGAGCGACCGCTGTCGGCCCAGAGTGTGTAAAAACGCTTCGCCAAAATTTAAGTATGCGCGTCTACGTTGAATCTGAAATTTAGCGGCACGTCGACAGATGTGGATTTCGCGTAGAAGCGTGATTTTCAGTCCGGTTTTGAGTACCTGTCGCGCTCAAAAACGTTTTTACACAGCCTCGGCCAAAAGCTGCCGCTCGAGTTCGCCTAGGAAATCAGTGGCGATTCAACTTCAAGAATTAAAATTTTGGCGCCCCTCCCCGGGCAAATCATATATCGCCAATATTTCATCGCTGTTCCCATACGCAGCTCTACTTAAAAGCCTTACATCTCCTTCATCTAAAAGCATTCGCGGATCTAGATTATTAAATATTGCAAACTCATCAACATATTTCTTAAACTTGCATCCACGCTCGCTTAAGCAGTTATAGAAAAGAACAACAAGTTCAAAATCTGACAAAAACGATCTAGCAATAACACCAAATTTCTTGCTTTCTGCGTGCTCACTTTCTGACGCAAAGCGAAAGACCGAATATAGGCTTCTGAAATATAAACTCAGATCACCTTGATGTCGAGACCACATCGCCTCATAAGCAATCACCATTTTAGCTTGGTGACTGGCGCCAGAGTTAGAGTAGGACTCTCTAAGCTGCTTAACCCATGTTTTAAAGCAGTCTCTGCCCACCATGGTAACTTTGCCATTCCTTTTTAAATCAAAGCCCTGGACTACGTTATGCTGAAGCGTCAGCATATTGTAAAACTGAGACTCAATCTGCTGACTTTTAATCTGCCTTTGAGTTTCAGAAAGATCCTTTCTTTGCCAAAACAATGTCAACAGAACACCCGAGAAAGCCAAGCCAGAAAAAAAAGCATTTAGCGTTCCAAAGCTATCGCCAAACGTCCCCTCCCGAACAGCCGCAGGCAATTTCCTGATTGGAATTTCCGAAGTCAAAAAATCAAAAAACAAAAAATAAGCACCTAACACAAGCACAACAACGAAGATGCTGAATAACCAATTCGACACAGATCCAACTACACAAGTGAAATATTTCAGAAGCATACGTAGTTACTCGTGGAAGACAGCCGTGAATGCCACTTGATAAAAATTAGAACAACAGCTACGAGCCTACCCAAGTACTATTTTTAGCAGGCATTTGGTATCAAGGCGTAGCTTGCTGAAGTCTTCTTTAAGCCGGTCAACAGCCTCCCGACAAATTCTGAACATTTCGCCAGCATCGCCATTTTTGTCATCGTATTTTTTCAGCATGACCATGTACGCATCCCAAACCCGGCCTTCAAGATCAACCGGCGAAATGCTGAAACATTTCAATTCGACATCAGTTAAGAAAAGCCCCATTTCTTCCCATGCCCGCTGCATTTCGAAACAATGATGAACCCAAGCCAAATCGCGTTCTTTAAAAAACTTAAACACCATCAAGAAGCCCCATAGGAGCACTCTGATTTATCGAATCGATTACTTTTTGCATTACTGAATACAAATATGACTCACCAACTTGCTCGCCATTAAGCTTGTCCTGAAATGACTTTATCGCTTTGTATTTTTCGGCGTGCTTAAACTGTAACTGCCAAGCAGTTAGCGTTTTCACGCCGATTAAAGCTACAAATATAGTTGCGCAATAACTACCTACTTCCAGAATATCTTTAATGCTCGTATGGAGCGGTTTTCCAGAAAAACTCAGACCTCCAACCCCCCAAATGGCACCGCTAAAAAAACACACTAAAAACGCAAGAGCTATTATTTTTTTCAATGCAGGACTCCCTTCTTTCAGTACGCATCAAACCAGAAAAAACACCCCATCTCAAAGTCAGCCGCTGTATGCTTTTACCTGTCTATTGCGAGTGCGTTAAGCACTTTATTCGTTTTCACTGCTATCGTCATCCAGCTGAAATGGAGGCAGTGAGGCAGAGGCGCTTCTGTCCGATTTTTACGGTGCGTGGCGACGTTTCTGCCAGCATGCATAAGCAAACGCCATCAGCACTACTTGGCCTAAAGAAATCATTCACAAACAACCGCTTTTGGCTGTGGATTCAACCTGTCGTGACTGGCAGAAATCGGCCAAAAGCGGTTATTGTCTCGTCTCTGAATGGCCTAGGGCTGTGGCTTCGTCACGCGGCGCATTGGCAAGCCACAAACTTCACACAGATAGGTGCCATTTGGGCCACTTCTGAGGCCCTTGGTCGATACGCGCTCCCAGGATTTGGAATACGGCTGATCGTTCTCGGTTGTTTTCTCTTCACCCTGGTGGCCGCTGGGGCAAGCAAAATAGTCGTAGGTGCGCACTGCCATGATAGGGTTCTCCGTTCCTTGTTCGGCCTATAAGCCAGCATACTCTTCCCATTTTTGATCGCAGCTCTAGCAGCTCTCTCACCAACACCGCTGAGGAGTGAATCGGCAAAAGCCAAATGCACTTCCTTATAACGGAGATCAATCCTGACTTAGCTCCAGCCAGTCTAGATATTTGCCGACTAATTAAAAAAGCTAATCTGGTTAGTTATGTGGTTCCTTCCTATGTTACATGCTGATGTACGCTCATGAACTGATGAGCAACGCGGCGAGGCTGAGCCATAGCTTCGGAAGGATAGTCTTGAGGCGTTTCTAACTCTGCACCATAACGAAGACGCAAGTTTTCTACGATGAAATCCGCAGAAATTAAAGCACATACGGAGTCATACTGATTTCTCGAAAAATCCGCTGGTCTTGGAAGGCCACTTTCTACCCCCCAGGCCTCTCCAACGTAACATGCCAAGAAATCATCTAGCTGTTCAGGCTTCGAGTTAAAGTGAGACTCCAATATTCTACGAACGGCAGATAGCGTGCATCCATCAATCCAAGCCCAATATAATGATGGGGCATCTTTAGGGTGGCTTAAAAAGAGTGGCGAATCTTGGTCTGCCTCTGCTATACGACGGGTGAGGATAGATTTAACCAGAACTTCACCCTCGCCTGTTAGAACTCGATTTTCTTCTGACTTATTCTCGTAGTGGCGTACCCATCGAAAACATTCCAACGCAAATCCAATGGGTGTTACTGAGTTGAATAGATGCTCAGCTTCCTTTTGGCGGTCAACACCGACTGGTATTTGCCTTAATAACCCCGCAATTAACATTCCAGCTTTAGCTCGTGTGTCCGCGACTACCATCAT
>NZ_JABULD010000292.1:0-2298 GCF_014060985.1 Pseudomonas sp. MD195_PC81_125 | reverse complement strand
CATTGGAATGCATTTCCCCTGTGGGGAGCGAGCCTGCTCGCGAAAAGGCCCTCAAAATCCCTAAAGATTCCAGATCTGCCGGAGCCCTCCATGTCGCTGCCCACCTTCCTGACCATCGAGGCCGGCCTGCAAGCCGAACAAGACTTGCTCGCTTCCGTCTGCGCCGGCGACGCCGAGTTCGGCCTGCTGTTCTGGCAACCCAGCGATAACGCCCTGGTCATGCCGCGCCGCCTTAATCGTCTGCCCGGTTTTGATCACGCCTGCGAAGTCTCCGCCACTGCTGGTTGGCCAGTATTGCTGCGGGAAACCGGCGGTGAACCCGTCCCGCAGTCCTCCTCAACCATCAACATCGCACTGGTCTACGCTCCGCCCCGCAGCGAGGGCGATCTGAATCGCATCGAAACTGGCTATCGGCGTCTGTGCGATCCAATCTGTGAGTTGCTGGATGAGTTGGGCGGCACATCGTCGTTGGGCGAAATCGACGGTGCGTTCTGTGACGGCCGGTTCAACGTCAATCTCGACGGCCGCAAGATGGTCGGCACTGCTCAACGCTGGCGCCAGAGTCAGGGCGGTCAGCGTCCGGTGGGGTTGGTGCACGGGGCGATGTTGATCGATAACGAGCGCGAATCGATGGTCGCGGCGGTCAATCGCTTCAACGAGGCTTGCGGTCTGGAGCAGCGAGTGCGGGCTGAAAGCCACATTGCCCTGCATGAGAAGTTCGTCGCGCCAAATGCTTTGGCGCGTCTGGATGAGCTGTTTCGACGGATGCTGGCGCAGGTCTACAGCGCCTGAGCTTGCGCGCTTAGCGGGTGCCGAAGACCACCATGGTCTTGCCTTTCACATCGACCAGGTTGCGTTCTTCAAGATCCTTGAGCACGCGACCGACCATTTCCCGCGAACAACCGACAATTCGCCCGATTTCCTGACGGGTCACCTTGATCTGCATGCCGTCCGGGTGGGTCATCGCATCGGGCTGCTTGCACAGCTCCAGCAGGCAGCGAGCCACCCGACCGGTGACGTCGAAGAACGCCAGGTCGCCGACCTTGCGCGTGGTATTGCGCAGACGTTGTGCGATTTGTCCGCTGAGGACGTAAAGAATGTCGGGATCCTGCTGTGACAGTTCGCGGAACTTCACATAGCTGATTTCGGCGATTTCACATTCAACCTTGGCCCGCACCCAGGCGCTGCGTTGTTGTTCCTGACCCGCTTGTTCGAACAAACCCAGTTCGCCAAAGAAATCCCCGGCGTTGAGGTAGGCAATGATCATTTCGCGGCCGTCGTCATCTTCAATCAGGATCGTGACCGAACCCTTGATGATGAAGTACAGCGTGTCCGAGCGATCGCCGGCGCAGATGATGTTGCTTTTGGCCGCATGGCGACGGCGTTGGCAATGCATCAACAGTTTGTCGAGGTTTTTGATTTTGGGTGTGGGGGTAATAGCAACCATGGTTGTATCCCGAAAAGACTGCACGGTGATGTTTGATTTTTATATGAGGCGCTGAAGGCGGTCGCTACACGGGCTGACAATTGGCGCCAGCGAATTGGCGCCAGCTTACCAGACACTTCGTCGAAAATTCGAGAAATTACCTACGCAGCTTAGGCATCTTTCCCAGGAACGCCGGGCGCTGTCAGAGCAAAGGCCTGTGCTAAGCTGGCGACCCTTTTTTCTACAGTGGAGTCTTGGCGATGAAGGCACGCATCCAATGGGCTGGCGAAGCCATGTTCCTCGGCGAATCCGGTAGCGGTCATGTCGTGGTGATGGACGGTC
Source organism: Pseudomonas sp. MD195_PC81_125 (assembly GCF_014060985.1). NCBI lineage: Bacteria > Pseudomonadati > Pseudomonadota > Gammaproteobacteria > Pseudomonadales > Pseudomonadaceae > Pseudomonas > Pseudomonas sp. MD195_PC81_125. Next base: position 530 of record NZ_JABULD010000292.1, on the reverse strand, counting down.
CGCCCGACGCCGGTGGTCGTAACCTGGGTGTTCGCCCGATGGAAATGCTTCTGCTGGGCGTGGGTGGTTGCAGCAACTTCGACGTGGTGAGCATCCTGAAGAAGTCGCGTCAGGCGGTTGAAAGCTGCGAAGCGTTCCTCGAAGCCGAGCGCGCGACCGAAGACCCGAAGGTGTTCACCAAGATCCACATGCACTTCGTGGTCAAGGGCCGGGGCCTGAAAGAAGCCCAGGTCAAGCGCGCCATTGAACTGTCTGCCGAGAAGTATTGCTCGGCCTCGATCATGCTCGGCGCGGCCGGCGTGGCGATCACTCACGATTATGAAATCGTCGAACTCGGTTGAACCGACATTCAACTATCATAAAAGCAGTGCAGACTCTGGCGATCCCTCGCTGACGTCTGCATAATGCGCCACTTTTTTCAGGGCAGTGATCGGTCAGCCGACGGATCATCCGCCTGAACAGATAACCAAAATCGCCATCGCGAAGAGGTGTTAACCGTCCTACGCAGGTGCGTTGTTCGCACTTGACGG
>NZ_JABULD010000681.1:0-8301 GCF_014060985.1 Pseudomonas sp. MD195_PC81_125 | reverse complement strand
TTGGATTCGGGGTGTCGAAGTTTTCCAGGGCGCGGGCGAGACTGGCGTTCGACAGTTCGCCCAGATGGCTGCTCAGCAAGCGACCGTCAGGGCTATAGAACAGCGTAGTTGGCAGTGCCATGGAACCCACGGCCTGGCCGAGTCGACCGCTGCGGTCGAACAGCACGTTGTTCAGGCTCAGGCCCTGGGTTTCAAGAAAAGTCGCAACGCTTTGCATGCTTTCGGCCTGATTGACGAACAGAAAGGTCAGGTCCGGGCGTTGTTGTTGCGCATTTTCCAGCACCGGCATCTCGCGCCGGCACGGCGGGCACCAGGTTGCCCACAGGTTGATCACCAGCGGGCCGCCCTGATAGTCGCTGAGCTGGATGGTCTCGCCGGCGGCGTTGCGCAGGGTGATGTCCGGCAGGCGCGTGCCTTGTTCGTAGATATTCAGTGACAGGGTCGCCAACAGCCAGAACACTACGCCACTGGCCACGCCAAAACCCAGTGGCCGACGCAGCCCCGGGCGACGCCAGCCGCGATAGAGAGCGGCGAGCAGCAGCACGATCACCCCCGGCCAGGCGAGGAAACCGCCGTCGCGCAGGTCGATGATCTGCCACGGATCGTTGCGATAGTGGCCCCAGTACAGGGTCACAAAGGCCACGCGCGCCGCGAGCATGCCCAGCAGGAACAGGCTGAACAGCGCCGACTCGGGGTTATCGCCACCACGCTTGGCCACCCGCCAGCCGACAAAGGTCGCCAGCGCCAAGGCACTGATCAGCAACAGGTGGTTGAGCGCGATGGCAAAGGTGCCGAGGGTGAACGTCAGCATTTAATTGGCGTCTCGGGTGGTGGTCCAGCGTTGCAGGAACGTCTCGGCATCGACTTCGCCGGTAATGCGCTGGCTGCGCCGCTCTTCGCCGTCGGTGCCGATCCAGACAAAACTCGGTGGCCCCGGGACTTTGTAGCGGCCGAGCAGCTCGCGGCTGGCGGCATTGTCGGCAGTGACGTCGAGGCGCAGCAGGCGCACATCGCTCAGCGCCTGCAGGACCTTGTCCTTGCCGAACACCTGTTTCTCCATGACCTTGCACGACACGCACCAGTCGGCGTAGTAATCGAGCAGCACCCATTGGCCCTGCGCCTTGGCGCTATCCAGTTCGCGCTGCAGGGCTGCCGGATCCTTGACCGTGGTGAACGCGTCATGCCCGCTCGGCGTGGTGCTGGCGACCCGACCGGCGCTGTACACCTGCAACGGTTGATACGGGTCGTCACTGCCGCCAGCGGCACCGATCAACAGCAGGCTGCCCCACAGACCGAGCAGCAACGAACTGGCGCCGAACACCTGGGCGACGCGGCCGAAGCCTTCCGATTGCTTCCAGGCGCAGAACGCCGCGATCAGCAGCAGCGCGCCGCACAGGCCCAGCCACAGCGACGAGTCCAGCACCGGGCGCAACATCAGCAGCGCGGTCGCGAGGAACAGGAAACCGAAGATGCCCTTGAGCAGGTTCATCCACGCCCCGGGTTTGGGCAGGAAGCGGTTGCCGACGGTCACCAGCAGCAACAACGGCACACCGATGCCGATGCCCAGCGCGAACAGAATCAAGCCACCGTGCAGCGCATTACCGCTCTGCGCGATGTACAACAAGGCGCCGGCCAGCGGCGCAGTCATGCACGGGCCGACCAGCAGACCGGACAACGCGCCGAGCACTCCGGCGCCGATCAGGCTGCCGCCGTTGCGGCTGCGCGAAGCGTGTTCGAGGCGATCACGCAAAGCCACCGGCAATTGCAATTCGAAGAAGCCGAACATCGGCAGCGCCAACACCACGAAAATCGCCGCAAAGGCACCCAGCAGCCACGGATTTTGCAGCCACGCCTGCAGGTTGGCGCCGAGCAACGAGGCGATCACACCCATCGCGGCATACACCAGCGCCATGCAGATCACATAGCTGCTGGCCAGGGCGAAACCACGACGCGGGGTGGCGCCGCTGCCGACAATCATGCCCGCCAGAATCGGCAGCATCGGCAATGAACACGGGGTAAACGCCAGCAGCAGGCCGAGGCCGAAGAACACCAGCAGGCTCCAGCCCAGCGCCCGTTGTTGCAGGCTGCTGGCCAGGGCCTGATCCGGCGCTTCAGCACTGGCCGTTGGTGTTGCTTTGCCGCCCAGGTCAATGACCCGGGTCTGCGGCGGATAACACAGGCCGGCATCGGCGCAGCACCTGATAGCTGACCTTGATCTGACCGCTGGCCGAGGCCGGGACTTTCACCTCCAGCCCTTGGCGATACACCGGTTGTTCACCGAAGAATTCGTCGCTGTGCGACTCGCCCTCGGGCAACGACGGCTGCTGCTCTGCCGACAAACCGTCGAATTTCAGGCGTTTCTGGTACAGGTAATAGCCGTCGGTGATCTGCCAGAACAGCTGGGTTTCCCCGGATTCAAGGCGTTCGGAGGTCAGCACGAAGGCTTTGTCGACCGGCAGAAACTCCGGTTTGGTCTCGAATGGATTGTTCCCGGCCTGGGCCAGGCTGGAGATCAGCAGTGCAAAACAAAAGAAAAAAAATGACGCATGGAGGAGCCTTGTCCCTGTGCAAGTCTGGTGCACAGTGGCGGGTGGCGATTAACCGATGATTAACCGCCCCGCACGATGTCGGATGGGCGACCCGACGCCGATTCACTGGTGCCTGCGAGTGGCTCAGTCCTTCAGCAGTCCGGGCCAGGTTGAGTCGGAGATTGTATACGGGCCAAATACTTTTTTCGCGTTCTGTTCATAACGCAGGTAGCGGTTGTCGTTCAGGAAAACATAAAAGTAAGTATCGAAGGTCGGGTAGTCATTGGTGACGGCTGTCATCATTTGGCTTTTATATTCTTCCAGTGGTGCCCAGGACGAGCCATTTAGAGGTAGTACTTGCAGGGTTTTTGAGTATATTTCGTAGATCAGATAGTTTCCGTCATTCAACAAGAACCAGTAACTCTCTCTTTGTGCTGTGCTTTCAGCCCACATGACGCCAACGATTTTTTCGTAGTAGGGCTAATATTTTTTCCCACTTTGATTTGGCGATGGGGGTTTTCGAGATTGCCTTGTCGGTTTGTTGGCTGTACTCACAAACGCAGGGTGTTGTTCCTTCGTCGTAGAACAGCCAGAGCGTGTCGACGCCACCGTTCCAGTGGGTGGTCGTCGTGGTAAAGCCAAAGCGCAAGTCTGCAGCAGTCTTGTCGAAGCCTTCCCATTTGCCATCCACCGGCTTGGGGAAGCCGGAAAGTACTTTGTTATCCTCGAAGTCGAAACGGGAATAACTGTTTTTCTCCGGGAAGAAGAAATAAATGCGATCGGGGCCGGTGCGCCAGTCGACGGCTACGAAGTTTTTTGTATTGCTCATTCATGGTTCCTTTAATAGGTTGATTTGTGTTTTAAAGTTTTGATTAGTTGTATGTAACTTGCGATAGCGAGGTTAGTTTTTAGTTGTGGGTCTGTATAGTTTGAAGGTGTTGGATTTCATGTCGGCTAGTTTGTTTTCATGTTGATTGAGCCTTGTTCTTGCGCAAGCGGTTTGTTGGCAGTTTTGAGTCCGGACCTGGCGAACAAGCGAGTCGCTGCCGTGTTGGTTGTCGCCCTGCCATAATTGCGGCTTAATCCTGTTCTGTTCGACTTGCCTTTTATTTCAGGGAACCACCATGCACGTACTGGTTTGCGAAGACGATGAGTTGATCGCCAGTGGCATCGTCGCCGGCCTGACAGCCCAAGGCTTGACGGTCGAGCACGTCAACACCGCCTCCAAAGCACGGGCGATGCTCAAGGTCGCCGAATTCGACGTGATGGTGCTTGATCTTGGCCTGCCCGACGAAGATGGCCTCAAGTTGCTGCAACAACTGCGTCAGCAGGGCCTGGAAATTCCGGTGCTGATCCTGACTGCGCGCGATTCGGTGACCGACCGGGTCGACGGCCTGCAAGCCGGGGCTGACGATTACCTGCTCAAACCCTTCGATCTGCGTGAATTGTTCGCGCGCCTGCAAACCCTGCTGCGCCGGGTTGCCGGGCGCAGCGTCAACCTGATTGAGCACGGTGCGCTGACCTACGATCCAAGCAGCCGCGAAACCACTCTGGCCGGGCAACCGGTGGACCTGTCGCGCCGCGAGCAATCACTGTTGCAGGCGTTGTTGCACAACCGTGGCCGGGTGTTGTCCACCGAGCAGTTGAAGGACAGCGTCTACGGCTTCAATGATGAACTGGAGAGCAACGCCCTCAACGTGCATATCCACCACCTGCGCAGCAAACTCGGCAAGGGCATCGTCGAAACCGTGCGCGGTCTGGGTTATCGCCTTGGGCCGGCCGATGGTGGAGAACAACAGAAGTGATGAGCCTGCGTCTGCGCCTGAGCCTGACCCTCGGCGCCGCGTTTGCCCTGATCTGGGCCCTCGCCGCTGCCTGGATGCTCAGCGACTTGCGCAATCAGATGATGTTTTCCCTTGATCAGCGGCTGGTGGCTTCGGCGCGCATGGTCGCCGGGCTGCTGGAGCAACTGCCGGCGCTGCCGAGCAAGGGCGAGGGCACCCATTTCAGCGCCGAACAATTGAATATTCCCGGCGGCATGGCCTGTCAGGTCAGTTCGTTGCGCGGGGAGATTCTCGCGCGTAGTCACAGCAGTCCCGAGCAAACCCTGGAAGCAGAAAAAATGGGCTTCCATGACCAGATGATCGATGGCGCGCCGTGGCGCAGTTTTACCCTCGCGCGAGGCGACGTGCGGATCACTACGGCTGATCGGCAGATCGAACGCGAAGCGCTGAACATGTCGATCCTGCTGGCGGCCTCGGTGCCGGTCGGCGTGGCGTTGCTCGGTTGTCTGTGCCTGTTGTGGCTGGGCATCGGCCAGGGCCTGGCGCCGCTCAATCGCCTGCGCGAAGCCTTGATGCGGCGTAACGCCGACTCGCTGGAACCGTTGCAGTTGCAGTCGTTTCCCAGCGAACTGAAACCGTTGCTCGATACCCAGAATCAGCTGTTTCAGCGCATCGGCAAGACCATCGAACGCGAGCGTCGCCTGACCGGTGATGCCGCGCATGAATTGCGCAGCCCGCTGACCGCCATCAAGACCCACCTGCAAGTGGCCCGCATGACCGAAGGCAGTGCCCGCGACCAGTCGTTGGCGCGGGCCGAGGAGGGCGCCGACCGCATGCACCGCACGCTGGAGCAACTGCTGTTGCTGGCGCGGGTCGAGGGCAGTCTGTCGTTCGATGATGGCGTGCAGTGCAGCGCCGAGCAGGTGGCGAAACTGGCGATGCAGGATGCAGCGGGCGGTGAGCGTCAGCGCATCAAACTGCACTTGCCCAAGCAGCTCTCCAATGCGCCGGTGCAAATGCCGGCGGTGTTGTCGATTGCCGCGTTGCGCAATCTGCTCGACAACGCTCTGCGCCATACCCCCGCGGACGCTGAGGTGGAGCTGAGTCTGGAAACCGTCGGCCAACGCGCCCGTTTTGTGGTGCGCGACCACGGCCCGGGGATTGCGGCGCAAGATCTGCAGCATTTGACCCAACGCTTCTGGCGCAACGGCCAGAGCACCGGCTGCGGCCTCGGCCTGGCCATCGTCCAGGCCATTGTCCAGCGCTGCGCCTGCACCCTGCATTTCGACAGTCGCGCGGATGGGCTGCGCGTTGAGCTGACCATGCCGCTACAGTCCCTCTGAAAACATTTCCGCCCTGTAGGAGCTGCCGCAGGTGCGATCTTTTGATCTTGAAAAAATCAAAATCAAAAGATCGCACCTGCGGCAGCTCCTACAGGGGATTTGTGGTGTGGCACATCAAATGTAACGTCTGTGCGTTGGCGATTCGGCAATCGCGGCGCTAAGGTCGGGGCTGCTCTGACTCAATGGATTGAGGGAACGCGCCATGCAAGCACCGATCTGCATTCGTCCAGCGAAACCTGCCGACGCCGGCCTCATCAGTCGCATCATCGAGCGTTCGATTCGCGTCGGTTGTGCGCTGGAACACCGCAACGACCCGCAGCAGGTCAACCGCTGGATTGACCGGCAATCCGCCGACATCATCAGTGCGCGCCTTGCCGACTCGCATTACTACCTGAATATCGCCCTGCTTCAGGACAAACCGGTGGGGGTCGGCATGGCCACAGCCAGCGGTGACATCGGCTTTTGCCATGTGCAGCCGGAATGGTTTCGCCGTGGCGCAGGACGTGCGCTGATGAGCGACCTGGAGGGCTGGCTGCGGATTCGTGGCGTGCCGCAGGCGTGCATCGCCAGCACCCGCATTGGCGCGGCTTTTTATCGACATCTGGGCTATTGCGATTCGGTGCCACCCGCCAGCGATCAAGCTTGCACCGCGTGACGCTGTACAAGCCGTTGGCATTGCCTGGCTGACAACTTGATCAAGGGTCTAAATCCTCGCCCCGCTTAAGCGTTTCCAGAACAGGAAAACCTGCATGTGCGCCCCGCGACCGGAACGCGCACCTGTGCGGTGTGCTGTTTTGGTCACTATCCATAGCGTATTGAGGGGTCGAGAGATGTCAGTCGCCACCAGCCTTATCGAAGAGTCGTCGGGGCGGATCACCGCCGCGCCGGCCGAAACCCTGTATCAGTTCAACGAATCGCCGCTGCTGGCCCGGCAGAGCCAGCAGGAATCCAATGCGCGCAGCTACCCGCGACGCATTCCGCTGGCCCTCAAACGTGCCAGGGGCCTGTACGTCGAGGATGTCGAAGGGCGTACGTTCATTGACTGCCTGGCCGGTGCCGGCACGCTGGCCCTGGGGCACAACCACCCGGTGGTGATCGAGGCGATCCAGCAAGTGCTCGCCGATGAGCTGCCGCTGCACACCCTCGACCTGACGACGCCAGTGAAGGATCAATTCGTCCAGGACCTGTTCGGCCTGCTGCCGCCGGCACTCGCAGCCGAGGCGAAAATCCAGTTCTGCGGGCCGACCGGCACCGATGCGGTGGAAGCCGCGCTGAAACTGGTGCGCACCGCCACCGGGCGCAGCACGGTGCTGTCGTTCTCCGGCGGTTATCACGGCATGAGCCAGGGCGCCTTGAGCCTGATGGGCAGCCTGGGGCCGAAAAAGCCGCTGGGCGCCTTGCTCAGCAACGGTGTGCAATTCATGCCGTTTCCGTACGACTACCGTTGTCCGTTCGGTCTCGGCGGCGCAGCCGGGGTCAAAGCCAACCTGAGTTATCTGGAAAACCTGCTCAACGATCCTGAAGCCGGCGTGCAGTTGCCAGCAGCGGTGATCGTCGAGGCGGTGCAGGGCGAAGGCGGGGTGATTCCGGCTGACGTCGAGTGGCTGCGCGGTTTGCGCCGGATTACCGAGAAGGCTGGCGTGGCGCTGATCGTCGATGAGATCCAGAGCGGTTTCGCCCGTACCGGCAAAATGTTTGCCTTCGAACACGCCGGTATCGTCCCCGACGTGGTGGTGTTGTCCAAAGCCATCGGCGGCAGCCTGCCATTGGCGGTGGTGGTCTATCGCGACTGGCTCGACACCTGGCAGCCAGGCGCCCACGCCGGCACCTTCCGTGGCAATCAGATGGCGATGGCCGCCGGCTCCGCGGTGATGCGTTATCTGCTCGAACACAAGGTCTGCGAACATGCCGCCGCCATGGGCGAACGCCTGGGCGAACACCTGCGCATCCTGCAACGCGACTTTCCGCAACTGGGCGACATTCGTGGTCGTGGCTTGATGCTCGGCGTCGAGCTGGTTGACCCGAACGGCGCACCGGATGCGCTCGGTCATCCACCCGCGTTCGCACGTCTGGCACCGCTGGTGCAGCGCGAATGCCTCAAGCGCGGACTGATTCTCGAATTGGGCGGCCGGCATGGCGCGGTGGTGCGCTTCCTGCCGCCGCTGGTGATCACCGCCGCCGAAATCGACCGTGTCGCCGAGATATTTGGCCGGGCCTTGGCCGCTGCCACTGCCGCTGAGTAAATTTTTCGCAGCGCCGGACGTTCTTTCTACATAACCGGCTGCACTCGGCTGCAGCCCACCCTCACAACGATGGAGAACCAGCATGACGTCAGTATTCGACCGCGAGGACATCCTCTTTCAGGTCGTGGTCAACCACGAAGAGCAATACTCGATCTGGCCGGATTACAAAGCCGTGCCGCAAGGCTGGCGCACCGTGGGCAAGAGCGGCCTGAAGAAGGAATGCCTGGCCTACATCGAAGAAGTCTGGACCGACATGCGTCCGCTGAGCCTGCGGCAGAAGATGGAAGGGCAGGCGGCTGCTCAGTAATCTGACAGGTAAAAAACAAACCCGCTGGACTGGTGAAAGTCAGCGGGTTTTTTATGGGCTTCAAAAGATCGCAGCCTGCGGCAGCTCCTACAGGGT
>NZ_JABULD010000328.1:0-3314 GCF_014060985.1 Pseudomonas sp. MD195_PC81_125 | reverse complement strand
CAGGGAATGTTCTGGGTACCAATATGATAAATCTTCGACAGCTCGTCCCAGCCCCATGGCGGACTGTCTATTTTTGCAACGGTTAATATGCCTGCGTTTAGAAGTTGTGAGTCTATTATGTTGCGTCTATCGAATTGTTCCGGATTGTTGATTAGTTGTGCAAGTCGACAAGAGTAACTCAGGTCCAGTTCATGTTGAGTGTGGTTTTTGTAGTTCCAGACTATTTGTCCGGGTGTGCGCGGCAATATGAATAAATAAGGATTGATGTACATGTTGTATTCATCACTCTGGACGTAGTTGAAAGAACGCTGGGGTGCCGGCACTCCCCAGCGTTCCGGTTTACTTAGCGGGTTTTAGGCGCAACCAGAAAAGCCAGGTTTGCGATTTTGTTGGTTTCCAGAGTAATTGCTTTCATAAGTATGAACTCCTTGTTCATTTAGAGTGAATGTCACCGTCGTGGTGACAACTTAATAATAGGTTGTAATGAATTATTGGCAAGCGATACTTGGGTAGGAAATTTCTATTAATTTTGTCGGAGTGGATGTGCTGCAAGGTCAAGTTTGTAAGTTTTAGTTCTTGAAATTCAACGCGCAGGGAAATGTCCTGCGTACATGTAGGAAGTTAGTTGTAGGAAAAGGAAAGAAATTCGACGATATTGCATCGCCGTAAAGCCAACGGGAAGCCCGCAGGCTCCCCGTTTCATGGGCAATCAGCTGTTCGGCAGCAGACGGCAGGTAATGCTCTTGATGTAGCGAGTCTCGGCGATAGCCGGGTGTACCGGATGATCCGGACCTTGACCGCCGCGTTCAAGCAACTGGATGTTGCGGTCCAGGTGGCGGGCGCTGGTCAGCAGGATGTTCTGCAGATCGTCCTCCGGCAGGTGCATCGAGCATGAAGCGCTGACCAGAATGCCGTCCTTGGTCAGCAGGCGCATGGCTTGCTCGTTCAGACGACGGTAGGCGCCTTCGCCGTTCTTCATGTCTTTCTTGCGCTTGATGAACGCAGGCGGGTCGGCAACGATCACATCGAAACGTTCTTCGCTGGCCTTGAGTTCCTTCAGCGCTTCGAACACATCACCTTCGATGCAGGTCATCTTGTCGGCGAAGCGTTCAGCGCGGCGTTACGCTCGACGCCGTCGAGGGCAAAGCCCGATGCGTCGACGCAGAACACTTCGCTGGCGCCGAACGCGGCAGCCTGCACGCCCCAGCCACCGATGTAGCTATAGAGGTCAAGAACGCGTTTGCCTTTGGCGTAAGGGGCCAGACGGGCGCGGTTCATGCGGTGGTCGTAGAACCAGCCGGTTTTCTGGCCGCCAATGACCGGCGCTTCGAATTTCACGCCGTTCTCTTCCAGGGCCACCCACTCCGGCACCAGGCCGAACACGGTTTCGACGTAGCGGTTGAGGCCTTCGGCATCACGGGCGGCGGAATCGTTCTTGAACAGGATGCCGCTCGGCTTGAGCACTTGGGTCAGTGCAGCGATCACGGCATCTTTATGCGCTTCCATGGTCGCCGAGGCGATCTGCACGACGAGGATGTCGCCGAAACGGTCGACTACCAGACCTGGCAGCAGATCGGAGTCGCCGTAGACCAGGCGGTAGAACGGCTTGTCGAACAGACGCTCGCGCAGCGACAGGGCCACGTTCAGGCGGTGCACCAGCAGCGACTTGTCCAGCGGCAACTTGATGTCGCGCGACAGCAGACGCGCGCAGATCAGGTTGTTCGGGCTCATGGCAACGATGCCCAGCGGCTTGCCGCCGGCAGCTTCGAGGATCGCCTGATCGCCGGCCTTGAAGCCGTGCAGTGGCGTGGCGGCCACATCGATTTCGTTGCTGTAGACCCACAAGTGGCCGTTGCGCAGGCGACGGTCGGCGTTGGCTTTGAGGCGCAGGCTAGGCAGGGACATGACGTCGCTCCGGAAAAAAGAGCGGGAGTATAGCGTGTTGCTCGGCCTGATTGGCTGGTGAGTGGATATGTGGCAAGGGCAATCAGTGAAGAAGGAGTTTACTGTGGCGAGGGGGTTTATCCCCGATCGGCTGCGTAGCAGCCGCAAACCCCGAACGCAGTTGTCTGACCGACCGCGTGAATCGATTTGGGACAGCTGCGCTGTCCATCGGGGATAAATCCCCTCGCCACATAAATCCCCTCACCACATGAATTCACTAGCCCACAGATCAGGCTGACAGCGCGTCGATCAGCTCCTTGTTGAACGCCGGAATATCATCCGGCTGCCGGCTGCTGATCAGATGACCGTCCTTGACCACTTCTTTATCGACCCAGTTGGCCCCGGCATTCACCAGGTCATCCTTGAGGGTCTTGTAACTGGTCATGGTTTTGCCGTTGACCAGCCCGGCGGAAATCAGCAACCAGCCGCCATGGCAGATCACCGCAATCGGTTTGCCGGCGGAGGCCCCGGTTTTCACCAGATGCTGGGCATCCTGGTCGATGCGGATGGTGTCGGAGTTCTGCACGCCGCCCGGCAGGACGAGCGCGTCGTACTGCTCGCTGCTGGCGCCTTGAAAGGTCTGGTCGACCTTGAAGTCATCCGCCGGTTTGTCGTGGTTCCAGCCTTTGACCTTGCCGGCCTCGGCGGAGAGGATGTCGACCTGGGCGCCGGCCTGCTCGAGAGCCTGCTTGGGGCCGGTCAACTCGACCTGTTCGAAACCGTCTGTTACCAAAATGGCGACGCGTTTGCCGGTGAGGGAGGTAGTCATCAATAAGCTCCTGAGTCTGCGGGAAATTACCGCCGAGCCGGTGCTTGTTTGTCCGGTCGGCCTTACACAGTCCGAAGGCTGAGCGTGAATGAAAGTTCCTGACAATTGCCCACTGGTGTGTCGTCGTGCGGTTTTTAGAGGTTAGAATCGCCGCCTGTCCCAGAGTGTGTACTTATGTCCCAAGAGCTGACCACCGAACAGATTCAACAATCCCTGCAAGGCATCAGTGTGCCGGCGCAGCCGCAGATCATGGTGGATCTGCAAATGGAGCAGTACATGCCCGACCCGGACCTGGAGGTGATCGCCAAGCTGATCTCCCAGGATCCCGGCCTGTCCGGTTCGCTGCTGAAAATCGTCAACTCGCCGTATTACGGCCTGAGCAACAAGATCACTTCGATCAAGCGCGCGGTGAACCTGCTGGGCAGCCGTTCGATCGTCAATCTGATCAACGCCATGTCGATCAAGGGCGAGATGAATGACGACACCATCGTCACCCTCAACCGTTTCTGGGATACCGCCCAGGATGTGGCCATGACTTGCCTGACCCTTGCCAAGCGCGTCGGCACCGAGGCCAGCGACGAGGCTTACGCCTTTGGGGGCT
>NZ_JABULD010000643.1:0-2148 GCF_014060985.1 Pseudomonas sp. MD195_PC81_125 | reverse complement strand
CAAGGCGTGAACCTTTGGCGGGCTTTTTATTGCGGGGTGTTTTAGTACGCGCCCATGTAATCGCGCTTACCCACTTCAACACCGTTGTGACGCAGCAGCGCATAGGCAGTGGTGACGTGGAAGAAGAACTGCGGCAGACCGTAGCTCAGCAGGTAAGCCTGACCGCTGAAGCGCTTCTCTTTCGGCGTGCCCGGACGGGTCACGATCTCGATGCCTTCCTTGCCGTTGATCTGCTCCGGCTTGATCTCACCGATGTAGGCCAGCACCTTGGCGATCAGCGCCTGCAGTTCGGCGAAGGTGGTTTCAGTGTCGTCATACTTCGGGATTTCGACTTCGGCCAGGCGCGAGGAAACGCCCTTGGCGAAGTCAACCGCGATCTGCACCTGACGCACCAGCGGGAACATGTCCGGGTACAGGCGCGCTTGCAGGAAGGCGTTCGGGTCGATGTTTTTTTCGCTGGCGTGGGCTTCAGCCTTTTTCAGGACATCGCTCAGGGCGTTGAGCATTTGTTGAAAAACCGGGACGGATGCGGCGTAAAGGGAAATGGTCATGGCAGTCTCGTGTGGTGGCTGGGTGGAACGTGGAGGCGATTATAGCCATGCTTGATGACCACACGGCTTGCCTTTTGTTAGCCAAGGATTAGGCTAGGCGCCTTCGACTGCTGAGGGAACGCGCGATGACCACCGAACTTGCAACCACCACCAACGAACCACGGCTCAACGCCACAGAAATCCGCATTCTGGGTTCGTTGATCGAAAAACAGGCCACCAGCCCGGAAACCTATCCGTTGACCCTCAATGCATTGGTGCTGGCCTGCAATCAGAAGACCAGTCGCGAGCCGGTGATGAACCTGACTCAAGGCCAGGTCGGCCAGAGCCTGCGGGCGCTGGAAAGCCACGGTTACACCAAACTGGTCATGGGCAGTCGCGCTGATCGCTGGGAGCATAAGCTGGACAAGGCGCTGGAACTGGTGCCGGCCCAGGTGATTCTCACCGGTCTGATGTTCTTGCGTGGCCCGCAGACAGTGAATGAGTTGCTGACCCGCAGCGGCCGCATGCACGATTTCGAAGATGCCGAGCAAGTGGTGCATCAGCTTGAGCGCCTGATCGCCCGTGGGCTGGCGGTGTTGATACCGCGTCAGGCCGGACAACGCGAAGACCGCTACACCCATGCGCTGGGCGATCCGGCGGACATCGAGGCGATCCTGGCAGCGCGACAGAATCCTGGGGAGCGCGCAACCAGCGGCGTTTCGGTCGAGCGCATCGAAGAGCTGGAAGCACGGATTGCCGCGCTGGAAGAGCGCCTGGCGCGCCTCGAATAACCCCGGAAATCCTACTGTGGGAGCGAGCTTGCTCGCGAATGCAGTGTGTCATTTAACAATGATGTGAATGACACATTGCATTCGCGAGCAAGCTCGCTCCCACTGGGGCTGCACCACGCCGAAGGTCTCTATTTACTCACCATCCCAGTAATCCACCCCGTCCGCCTGCCGCGCCACGGCGACAAAACCTGACGCATTGCCCTCGGCATCAACCTTGAAGTTGTCCATCACCGCGTATTTGTTGGAGTCCGGGTATTCACAGATATCCGGTTGCTGCTGGGTGCTGACCGCCAGGTAACGCAGTTCCGCGTCGCTGGTATTGATGATCTGATGCGCCGTTTCCGGGCCGCCCGGCGGGCAGGCGATCACGTCGCCCGCGCGGATCGGAAAGCGTTCGGCACCCAAGCGCACTTCGCCCTCCCCGGCCACCACATAGAACATCTCTTCATTGACCCGGTGGCTGTGAAACGGACTGCCGCGCATGCCCGGCGGCAAGGCGTACAACCGATAGCCAAGTTTCTGCGCACCGAGTTGCTGGCCGATGCGCGCCATGCTTTGCTGGTAGCGACCCGCGGTTTCACCTTCCGGGGCAAGGGCTTCAGGCAGGGGTTCGAGTTCGACCTGGTGCAGGTTGAGGATGGGTGGGTGCATGGCGGGCCTCGGTCACGGTTTTTGTGGGTGGCAAGTCTGGGCTGGCTGGGGAGGCAGTATAGGCATGGATGTCTGGCTTGAGACCGTGGTGCATCCTTCGCGAGCAGGCTCGCTCCCACAGAGGATCTACAGCGAACACACAATCTGTGCATGACAAAAATTCAACTGTGGGAGCG
>NZ_JABULD010000302.1:0-4160 GCF_014060985.1 Pseudomonas sp. MD195_PC81_125 | reverse complement strand
AGTTTTTGCAGCGAACACAAATTTCAGATTCAGCATTAACCCCCGTGGGAGCTGGCTTGCCAGCGATGAGGCCATCACCGACAACACAAAAACTACCTGCGCTGCAACAAACCTCTTATGGCCAGAAACGCCGGTACACCCAGCCCGACCCAGCTCAACGCATCCCAGATTCCATCGCCCAACAACGCCGCAAACAACCCCGCCGCACTTAGCAGCGCAATCACCAGCGGCGTGCTGAAGACCTTCCAGAAATTGCTCTGACGCGGCTTCATGCGGCCGCCTCCACCGTCACCGGTTTCGCCGCTTTACGCCGCACCACCCACAGATACACGCCGCTGCCAAGGACGATGATGGTCAGCACGTCGAGGGTCGCCCAGAGGATTTTCATCGGCATGCCGCCGTAGTCACCGAAGTGCAATGGCTGCGACAGGCCCATGGCGTCCATGTACCACGGGCGCTCGGCCACGGCGGTGACCTGCAGGGTGCCGGCGTCGATCAGCACCGGCGTCAGCAGGTGCGAGGTCAGGTGCGTGTCGCCCTTCATGAACACCGCGTAATGATGCTCGCTGGAAAAACGCGTGCCGGGGAAGGCGATGAAGTCCGGGTTCATCCCCGGTGCCACGTCCCGGGCGATGTCGAGCAGGCGGGTGGCCGGGGCCAGTCGGGTCAGCGGCGGGGGCATCGCGGTAGGGCGCAACCATGGCAGTCAGCGAGTCGTTGCGCCACGCGGCGATGATCAGATCAGCACAGGCGCTGATCACTCCGGTGACACCGACCACCAGCGCCCAAGTCAATGTAACCACGCCGATCAGGTTGTGCAGGTCGAGCCAGCGCAGGCGGGAAGACTTGTCCTGGCGCACGGTGCCGAACTGCAAGCGGCGCATGAACGGCAGGTACAACACAGTCCCCGAAATGATCGCGACCACGAACAGCAAACCCATGAACGCCAGCAGCAACTTGCCCGGCAGGCCGGCGAACATGTCCACGTGCAGGCGCAGGATGAACAACATCAGGCCTCCGTTGGCCGACGGGGTTTCCAGCGCTTCACCGGTGCGCGCATCGAGCATGAACGTGTGCGAAGAATTCGGCTCGGTACCGGCGGTTTTCGCCATGATGGTCAGCACCGCGTTGGGCTCGTCGTCCTCGAAACCGAAGTACTGCACCACTTCGCCGGGACGATGTTGTTCTGCCGCCTCGACCAGTTGCGCCAGGTTCAGGCGCGGGGTGTCGGCGGGCATTTCGCGCACTTGCGGGGCATCGCCGAGCAGGTGCTCGATCTCGTGATGGAAAATCAGCGGCAGACCGGTCAGTGCCAACAGCAGCAAAAACACGGTGCAGATCAGGCTGGTCCAGGTGTGGATGAACGACCAGCGGCGAATTGTTTTACTTTTCATTTCATGACCTTCAAAAACACCGAAGCCGTCCACGGGGGACGGCCTGGTGACAGGACCTGTTTCAGCTCACGCGCTTACCACTTGTAGGTGGCGCTGGCGACGACGCTGCGCTGGTCGCCGTAGTAGCAATAGAAGCCGTCGCAGGTGGAGATGTAGTCCTTGTCGAACAGGTTGGTGGCATTGACCGCCACCGATGCACCTTTGAGGCTGTTGTCCAGGCGACCGAGATCGTAATGCACGGAGGCATCGAACACGGTGTAAGCATCGGCCTTGCCCAGCCAAGTGTTGCCCTGATCGCCGTAGGTGTTGCCGGTGTAACGCACGCCACCGCCGATACCAAAGCCGTCGAGTACGCCGTTGTGCCAGGTGTAATCGGTCCACAGCGAGGCCTGCTGGTTCGGCATCAGTTGCAGGCGGTTGCCTTTGTAGTCGCCTTTCTGCACTTCGGACTTGGCCAGGGTGTAGGCGGCGATCACTTTCAGGTTATCGGTGACGTCCGAGGTCGCCTCCAGTTCCAGGCCTTTGACTTTCACTTCGCCGGTCTGGCTGGTGATCGGGGTGTTGCCGACGGTGGTGGTGACTGCGACGTTTTTCTGCGTCAGGTCATACACGGCGGCGGTCAGCAGGGTCTTGCTGCCCGGTGGCTGGTACTTGACGCCCATTTCCCACTGCTTGCCTTCGGTCGGCTTCAGCGAGCCGGTGGAGGAGGCGTCGGCGCCGGTGGTGGGCTGGAAGGATTCGGCGTAGGAAATGTACGGGACGAAGCCCGAGTCGAACACGTAGCTGAGCGCTGCGTTACCACTGAAGTTCTTGTCGCGCTGGGTGTTGGTCGCGTCGGCCTTGTTGAAGAATTTGGTGCCGGTGTGGACCCAGTCTTCACGACCGCCCAGCGTCAGGCGCCATTGGTCGAGGGCCATCTGGTCCTGCACGTAGAGGCCGGTCTGGTAGGTCTTCTGGTCGTAGTCGTAATACGCGGTCGAGCGATCCGGACGAACGATCGGCTGGCCGTAGATCGGCTTCAGCACATTGGTTTTCAGGCCGTCACCGTAGATCGACAGGTAGTTGGTGTTGCTGCGCTGGTGATCCAGCCCCAACAGTACGGTGTGGCGAATGTCACCGGTGGCGAAGTCGGCCTGGAAGTTGTTGTCCACCGCGAACTGGCTGATGTCTTCGTCAACGCTGGTGCTGGTGCGCCCGACGTTGCCTTGATCGTCCACCAGGGTGTACGGATAAGAACCGACAGTCAGGGCCTGGAACGATAGATCCGACTTGGTGTAACGCAGGTTCTGCTTGAACTGCCAGACATCGTTCAGGCGGTGTTCAAACGCATAGCCGAGCGCGTAGTAAGTGCGGTCGTAATATTCCCAATCCGGGTCGCCGAGGTTTTTGTGGTGCGAGACGCTACCGAACGGCATGTCGATCTTGGTGCCCTGCACCGGCAGGAACTGGCTGGTAATGCCGGTATCGTCGCGGGTGAACTGGCTCAGCAGGGTGAACCTGGTGTCGTCGTCAATGTTCCAGGTCAGGCTCGGCGCGATGTTGTAGCGCTTGTTTTCGATGTGATCGATCTGTGTGTCGCTGTCGCGCACCACACCGCTGATGCCGTAGAGAAACTGGCCGGCGTCGTCGATCTTGCCGGTGCTGGCGAAGTTGATCTGGCGGTGGTTGTCGCTGCCGTATTGCAGCTGGATTTCGCTGCTGGCGTCGCTGCTGGCGTCGCTGCTCGGGCGCCGGCTGACCATGTCCAGCAGGCCGCCCGGTGGGGTCTGGCCGTAGACGGAGGAGGCCGGGCCGCGCAACAGGGCGAGGCGATCGAGGTTCCAGGTTTCCTGTTTCGGGTTGGCGTACACGCCTTTTGGCAGTGGCAGCCCATCGAGGAACTGGGTCGGCTCGAAGCCACGCACGCGCAGCCAGTCGGCGCGGGTGTCGCTGCCGTAGCTGCTGGCTGTGATGCCCGGCATATAACGCACGGCGTCATCGAGGCTGTGCACGCTGCGGTCGTCCATTTGCTGACGGGTGGCGACCGAGATCGAGCGCGGTGCTTCGACCAGTGCGGTGTCGGTCTTGGTACCGGCGGCGGTGCGAGTGGCGGTGTAGCCCTCGACCGGGCCCCAGGCCGTTTCCAGGTTTTCCACGCCGATCACTGCGGTTTCCGGCAGCGCCAGTGTCCCTTCAGGCACGGCTACCAGGCTGTAGGTGCCAGTGCTGCTTTGTTCCAGTTGCAGGCCGGTACCTTGCAGCGCCACACGCAGAGCGCCGGCGGCGTCGTATTGCCCGTTGACCGGCGACGAGGTCTTGCCCGCCGCCAGCGACGGATTGAGCGACAGCGCGAGGCCACCCTGGCTGGCGATCTGGTTCAGCGTGGTCGACAGCGGCGCCGCCGGCAGGTTGTAGGCACGCACGCTGGAGGCCTGTTCAGCAGCGAGCAACGGGCTGCTGAGCAGCGGCGCGCTGAGGGCAATGGCGATGGCCAGCAGACTGGGGCGCAACAAGGTGTCTAGCGAACGGGACATGCGAAGGCTCCTGAATGGAAATATTTCTCAATTGCCTGTGTGCCGGACGAGAATTGAAAAGTGATAGGGCTGGATGAAAATAATGTCGATTAACTGGGAGTGGGGCAGCCGATTCGCGTGGCAACATTGGTTTTGTGCAGTTGCGGGCGGCCCCATCGCTGGCAAGCCAGCTCCCACAGGTTCAGCGCAGCTCACAGAATTGATATTCACCATCGATCTCTGTGGGAGCTGGCTTGCCAGCGATGGCGGCCGC
>NZ_JABULD010000322.1:0-4063 GCF_014060985.1 Pseudomonas sp. MD195_PC81_125 | reverse complement strand
CCCGGCTCTTTCGAACCGGGGCATTTTTCATTGCAGCGATAACTCAGCGATTGCGGGTCAGCAAGGCTGGTTTTTTCGCCGCGCGGACGGGTCGGCAATTGATCAAGTTGCTCAGGCGTCGGGAAGCGGTCGGCTTTCGATTCCTTGTGCATGATCTTCGGCCCGGTGCTGCGCGGGTTCTGCACGGCCGGTTCGGCGCGTTGCTGATCGTCGCGAGCCGGACGGCGGTTGCGCGAGGACTCGTCACGACGGCCCTGGCCGTCACGTGGGGCGCCGTTGCGCGGACCGTTGCGTTTGCCCGGTGGAGTGCCGGTGCTCGAACCGTTGCTGTTGCGCGGGCCGTTCTGGCGACCTTGCGATTGACCGCCGCGAGGTGCGCCGGCACCTGCGCCCTGGCCTGGCGCGCCTGGACGGCGACCACGACCACCGGCCGGAGCGGCTTTGGGCACGTAGTCAACGCGGTTACCGAAGTTATCGATATCGTCGTCGAGGAACTCGTCCGGTGCACGGTCGGCAGCCGCGCGTGGTGGCTGGCTCGGACGCTGTTCGCGGCTCGGCGTGCCTTCACGGGGCTTCTGCTGGCGGGCAGGGCGCTCGCCGCGTTCGCCGGCCGKTTTTTCCTTGCCCTTGTCTTTGCCTTTGTCCTTGCGACCGCCGCCACCGCCGCCGCCATTCGGACCGTCGCCGCGCGGGCCGCGGGAGTTGCGCGGGTTGCGCATGTCCGGACGCTCGCGCACTTCAGGCTTCTCGGCCTCGATGGTGCTGGCATCGAAGCCCATCAGGTCGCCGTCGGCGATTTTCTGCTTGGTCATGCGTTCGATGCTTTTCAGCAGTTTTTCTTCGTCCGGCGCGACCAGCGAGATCGCCTCGCCCGAACGACCGGCGCGGCCAGTACGGCCGATACGGTGCACGTAGTCTTCATCGACGTTCGGCAGCTCGAAGTTGACCACGTGTGGCAACTGGTCGATGTCCAGACCGCGAGCAGCGATGTCGGTCGCTACCAGAATGCGCACTTCACCGGCCTTGAAGTCGGCCAGGGCTTTGGTGCGGGCGTTCTGGCTTTTGTTGCCGTGGATCGCCACAGCCGGCAGGCCGTGTTTGTCCAGGTATTCGGCCAGACGGTTGGCGCCGTGCTTGGTGCGGGTGAACACCAGCACCTGTTCCCAGGCGCCGGCGGTGATCAGGTGCGCCAGCAGCGCACGCTTGTGGCTGGCCGGCAGACGGAACACGCGTTGCTCGATGCGCTCGACCGTGGTGTTCGGCGGCGTGACTTCGATGCGCTCCGGGTTGTGCAGCAGTTTGCCGGCCAGATCGGTGATGTCTTTGGAGAAGGTCGCCGAGAACAGCAGGTTCTGACGCTTGGCCGGCAGACGCGCGAGGACTTTCTTCACATCGTGCACGAAACCCATGTCGAGCATGCGGTCGGCTTCGTCGAGGACGAGGATTTCGACGTGGGACAGGTCAACGCTGCCTTGGCCGGCGAGGTCAAGCAGGCGACCCGGGCAGGCGACGAGGACGTCAACGCCACGGGACATGGCCTGGACTTGCGGGTTCATGCCGACGCCGCCGAAGATGCAGGCGCTGACGAATTTCAGGTCACGGGCGTAGATCTTGAAGCTTTCGTGAACCTGGGCCGCGAGTTCGCGGGTCGGGGTCAGGACCAGTACGCGCGGTTGGCGCGGGCCATGACGCTGGGATTTGTCCGGGTGACCGTTGGGGAACAACCGCTCCAGGATCGGAAGGGCGAACCCGCCGGTTTTACCGGTACCTGTCTGTGCCGCAACCATCAGGTCGCGACCTTGCAACACGGCGGGAATGGCCCGCTGTTGCACCGGAGTAGGCTCGGTATAGCCCGCATCTTCGATGGCACGGACTAAAGCCTCGGAGAGACCGAGGGAAGCAAAGGACATGAGTAATCCTGTTTTAGTTAGGGCTTGGCCCAATGGGAGTCTTGCCTAGCGCGAATCGCGTTTAAGAGGACGCGATCCCGTCCGGTCCTGCTGCGGTCTCGAAGGCATGTCAGGAGCGCTCGCGCGGGCTGAAAAGCTGCGCTGTAGCGGGACTGGAGGCCTGTTACGGTTCCGGGCGTCCGGGCGTGAGCCTGGCGGGAACGCCGGAGTATAACAGAGCAATCACTGCGCGCTGCTTTCCTGCTGCTCAACGGTTTTGCGGCTGGCCGAGACGTTGCTCATGGGCGCGGCGTCGACCGGGGCTGCGCCGTAGCGTGCGCTGAGCTCGGCGTAGGCCGGTTCGCGCTTGAAACGCTTGAGCTCGGCGCCAAAACGCGCCACCAGCAGATCCATCCCGGCATTGCGACGAACGGCCAGATATTGGCTCTGGCGGCTTATGACTGTAGGGTTTTCGCTGATTTGATCGCGGATATTCAACTGATCGAGCAAATGCTGACCGACGCGGCGATCGGTGATCAGCAAGTCGATGCGCCCGCGCAGCAGTTTGCCGAAGTTGGCTTCGTGGGTTGGCGCCGGTTCCCGGGTGAACAGTGTCGATTCGCGGAAGTCAGGGCTGTACAGATAACCCGGCGAGGTGCCAATGGTCAGGCCTTTGAGTTCTTCGAGTTTGCTGAACGGGTGCGGCCGGTCGTTGGCGTAGAACATCACGAACTCGACGTCCGACAGCGGTTCGATGGGGTAGAGCAGCATGGCGTCGCGCTCGTCGCTGTGAAAGATGTCCAGTGCGCCGTCAGCCTGACCGGTTTCGAGCATCGACAGGCAACGTTTCCACGGCAAAAATTGCCATTCGACCTCGATCCCCAGGCGCTTGAACACGATGGCCGTGGTTTCGTAATCCAGCCCGAGGTTCTTGCCGTCCTCTTCGTACACGTACGGCGCCCATGGCTCGGTGACAATGCGCAACTTCTCGCCCCGAGCGGCAAAGCTCAGGCAAGCAAAAACCAGCACCGTGAATAATTGCGCGATCAAAGGCATGGCTTGAGATTACGACGAGAAACGCGAAAGAGCCAGAAAGTGCCTGCACAAGCTCTAATTCGGGGATTCAAAAGCAAAAGATCGCAGCCACGACACCCCTGTAGGAGCTGCCGAAGGCTGCGATCTTTTTGATTGTGCTTTGATGCTTTTTAGCGCGGCAACTTCAGGTTATTCCAGATCGCCAGACTAGGCTCGGCCTGGTTCATGGAATAGAAGTGCAGCCCTGGTGCGCCACCTTGCAGCAGGCGTTCGCACATTTCGCTGACAACTTGCTCGCCAAAGCGCTGAATGCTCTGGCTGTCATCGCCGTAGGCTTCCAGTTGCTTGCGGATCCAGCGCGGGATTTCCGCACCGCAGGCATCGGAGAACCGCGCCAGCTTGCTGTAGTTGGTGATCGGCATGATCCCCGGTACCACCGGAATGTCCACGCCCAGCGCCTGCAAGCGGTCGACAAAGTAGAAGTAGCTGTCGGCGTTGAAGAAGTACTGGGTGATCGCGCTGTCGGCGCCGGCGCGGGCCTTGCGCACGAAGTTGGCGAGATCGTCTTCGTAGTTGCGCGCTTGCGGATGCATCTCCGGATAAGCGGCAACTTCGATGTGAAAATGATCAGCGGTTTCTTCACGAATGAATTCAACCAGTTCATTGGCGTGACGCAGCTCGCCGCTGGTCATGCCCATGCCGGACGGCAGGTCACCGCGCAGGGCAACGATGCGCTTGATGCCGGCAGCCTTGTACTCGTTCAGCAGTCCGCGCAGGTCGTCCTTGCTGTCACCGACGCACGACAGGTGCGGTGCGGCCGGTACTTTGACTTCGCTTTCCAGCTGCAGAACGGTGTTGAGGGTGCGATCACGGGTCGAACCGCCAGCGCCGTAGGTGCAGGAAAAGAAATCGGGGTTGTACGTTGCCAACTGACGGGCAACGTTGAGCAGTTTTTCATGCCCAGCATCGGTCTTGGTCGGGAAGAACTCGAAGCTGTAGCGACGGTCTTGGGACATGGTCATACCCTTGGAAACAAGAACCTTCGAGGCGCTGCAATCCCATGTGGGAGCGAGCCTGCTCGCGAAAGCGCCGGGTCAGACAACACGGATGTTGAATGTTAAGACGCCTTCGCGAGCAGG
>NZ_JABULD010000696.1:0-11537 GCF_014060985.1 Pseudomonas sp. MD195_PC81_125 | reverse complement strand
GGCAGGACGCTTTTCGCGAGCAGGGCTCGCTCCCACAGTTGGAATGAGTGCATTCAGTTGGGAGGTTGGTCGGCTTGTGGGCCGTCATCGCTGGCAAGCCAGCTCCCACAGTTGGATTGAGGGCGAAAAACAGGGACGGGGTCATGACCCGTCCCTTTCGATTTGTGCGCTTCAGGCACGAGCCCGGCCAATCAGCTCCGGCAATCAGTCCCGTGCCAACGCTTCGATCGGGTCCAGGCGCGATGCATTGCGCGCGGGGACGAAGCCGAAGACGATGCCGATCAGCGTCGAGCAGATCACCGCCGTCAACACCGAGGCCATGGAGAACACCATCTCCCATTCCTTGATGAACAGCGAAAACAGGTGGCCGATGGCGTACGACAGGGAAATGCCGATGGCCCCGCCGAGCAGGCAGACCATCACCGCCTCCACCAGAAACTGCTGACGAATGTCCGACTGCCGTGCGCCGACCGCCATGCGAATGCCGATCTCGCGGGTACGCTCGGTGACCGACACCAGCATGATGTTCATCACCCCGATGCCGCCGACCACCAGCGAAATCACCGCGATCAGCGACAGCAGCAAGGCCAGCGAGCGGCTGGTTTTCTGCACGGTCTGCATCACGCTGTCGAGGTTGTTGGTGTAAAAATCCTTGATGCCGTGGCGTTGCAACAGCAATTGGGTGACATGATTTTCCACCACTTTGCTCGATTGGCCGTCCTTGATCCGTACGCTGATGCTGTCGAGGAAGCGTTGGCCCAGGATCCGGCCGGCGGCGGTTTCGTAGGGCACCCAGACGTTGAGGGTCTTGCCGGAGGCAAACAGGTTTTTGTTCTCGGCTGCCACGCCGATCACCGTGCACGGCAGGTTGCCGATCAGAATCACCTGCCCCAGCGGATCGACGCCCTCACCGAACAACCGATGCCGGGTGTTGTAGTCGATCACCACCACCTGCGCCTGGCGCCGCGCATCGCTTTCGCTGAAGGTAATGCCCGCTTCCAGTTTGATCCCGCGCACCTGGAAATACTGGTCGCTGACGCCGTTGATCTGCGCGTCGAGGTCGATGTTGCGGTAACGCAGGAGCATGCTGCGGCCGACCACCGGGGGTGGCGCTGTCGACGTAATACAGCTGATTCAGCGCGGTAACGTCGGCCGGCACCAGCGTCTCGATCGAGGCCGCGCGCTTGTCGCCGAAACTGCTGCCGGAATAGATATCGATGGTGTTGCTGCCAATCGCCGAAATGTCCTTGAGCACGTAATTTTTCGCGCCCTCGCCGATCGCCGAAATCGACACCACCGAGGTGATGCCGATGACAATCCCGAGCATGGTCAGCAAGGTGCGCATGCGGTGCGAAATCAGCGCCACCCAGGCCATGTTGAAGGCTTCCTTGAACAGCCCGAGGCTGGCGACCAGGCGGCGGGGCGCCGGGGGTTTTGGTGGCACGTCTTCGTCCGACAGTTGCCCGGTGTCGCGCTGGTTGCGCCGGTCGCTGAGGATTTCGCCGTCGCTGACTTCGATGATGCGCTCGGCGTTGGCCGCGACTTTCGGGTCGTGGGTCACCAGAATCACCGTGTGCCCGGCTGCGTGCAGCTCCAGCAGAATGCGCATTACCTCCTTGCCGCTGGCGGTGTCGAGGGCGCCGGTGGGTTCGTCGGCAAGGATCACTTCACCGCCATTCATCAAGGCCCGGGCGATACTCACCCGCTGCTGCTGACCGCCAGAGAGCTGGCTCGGGCGATGCGTCAGGTGCCCGTCGAGGCCTAGCCGCGCCAGCAACTCACGGGCGCGGGCGTGGCGTTGCGGCGCCGGAATGCCAGCGTAGATGGCCGGCATCTCGACGTTGTGCATCGCGCTCAGGTGCGGCAGCAAGTGATAACGCTGGAAGATGAAGCCGAAGTAATCGCGGCGCAGTTCGGCCAGCGCCTGATCGTCGAGGTCGCGGGTCTCCTGGCCGTTGATCCTGTAGCTGCCGGCGGTGGCGTAATCGAGGCAGCCGAGGATGTTCATCAGGGTTGATTTGCCGGACCCGGAGGCGCCGATGATCGCCACCATTTCTCCGGCGTTGATCGTCAGGTTGATGTCCTTCAGCGCGAGAAACTCGCGGTCGCCGGCAGTGAAACTGCGAGTGATGCCGGTCAGTTGCAGTAACGGCTGCGTCATGCTCAAGCCCCCGCCACGGCGGGCAGTGGATCGCCGATCACCACCCGCTCGCCTTCATTCAGGCCCTGATTGATCTGCACTTTGACGTTGTTGTTGATCCCGGTCTGCACGTTGCGCGACTGCGCCTGGCCCTTGGCGTCCAGCACCCGCACCGGAAAGCTGCCATCGGCGTTGCGTGGGCCGAGCGCGGCCACCGGCACCGTCAACACCGATTGCGCGGTATCAAGGACGATGCGCACCTGCGCGGTCATCGAGATACGCAAGCGATGGTCGGGATTGGGCACCTCGAACAGCGCGTTGTAAAACACCGCAGTGTTTTGTTTCGGGGTGCCGGCCGGCGGTGTTTCGAGGAAATTCTGCGGCGCCGGCTCAGTACCGCGCAGCTGGCCGTAATAGCGTTTGTCCTCACCGAGGATGGTGAAGTACACCTGCTGTCCCGGCGCGATATGGATCACGTCCGCTTCCGAGACCTGCGCCTTGATGGTCATGGTGTCCAGATCCGCCAGTTTCAGCAGGATCGGCGCCAACTGGTTAGCGATCACGGTCTGGCCTTCCTGGGTGACGATGCCGACCACGTCGCCATCGATGGGTGCGACGATCCGCGTATACGCGAGGTTGACCTTGGCGGTGTCGATCTGGATGTGCGCACTCTTGATCTGCGCGTCCAGCGACAACAGATTGGCCTGCTGCACCTCGTAGTTCGATTGCGCGGTTTCAAAATCCTGACGCGAGATCGAAGCGTCTTCCTGCAGGTTCTGATAACGCTCGTAAATCGCTTTGGTCTGCTTGAGCTGCGCCTGCGTGGCGCGCTTCTGCGCCTGCAGGTTTTCCTCATCGACCTGAGCCTGACGCAGGGTGTTCTGCAGCACCAGCGGATCGATCTCGGCCAACCACTGGCCCTTCTTCACCTTGTCGCCGACCTTGACCTTGAGCGACTTCAACTGCCCCGACACTTGCGCGCCGACATCTACTTGCTTGACGCCTTCCAGCAAACCGGTGGCGAGCACGGTGTTTTCGATGTCCGTGCGTTCGACCGGCGCTGTCTGGTATTTCGGCGCTTCGGCGGGGGCCTGCACCGTGAACAGCACCAACCCGGCCACCGCCGCCAACGCCAACCCCATACCGACTTTGCGCAACTTCGACTTTTCCATAAATAACCACAAGTCCGTTCAGGGATGGACCCGGCCAGCGGCCGGGTCTTGATAGAAAAACCACACTCAGGACAGCGCTTCGCCGACCGCCAGCGCCAGACCGTCATGCCACCACGCGGCGAAACTGAAGACGTTGGGCGCCTTGAGAATCGTGAAGTGGTTGCCCGGCCCGTACCACACCGCCAGATCACTGACCTGCCGCTGCCAGCCTTCGAGCATCGCCGCCTGTTCGCGCTGATTGCCCCACTCGTACAGCGTCGGGTCATCGACCAGCACCAGCCGCACCGGCCCGCTGTAGGCCAGACGCGGCTGATAGACCGTGCGCAAGGCGCTGGCGAACGTGCGGACCGGGCCGTGCATCGCGTCCGGTGCCGCGCGCTCCGACAGCACCCCGGCGCGCACCATGCCGGCGTGCAGCAGACGCAACTGCGTGGTGTCGTCGGCGTTGGCGAAGGTCGCCGGATCGATGCCCAGCGACTTGCCACAGGACAACTGCAAGGTGTCGATCAGCCGTTGCAGCACCGCAGTCGCGGTGTACGGCTTGCCCGCCGTGCCGTCAGCGCCCGGCGCCTCGCTGTCGATCAAGGTCAACGACGCCACCTCGCGCCCGGCCGCCTGCAACTGCGCCGCCATGGCATGCGCCACCCAACCGCCGAACGAATGACCGATCAGGTGCAGCGGCCCTTGCGGATGGATCTGCTCGATGGCTTGCAGGTAGAACGCGGCAGCGGCTTCGACCGCGCTGTGCGGCACACTGACGCCGTCCAGCCCGCGCGGTTGCAGGCCGATGATCGGCCACTCCGGGCCGATCGCCTCGGTCAGGTGAATGAACCCGGTGACACTGTCACCCGCCCCCGGCACACAGAAAATCGGCGCATGCCCGGCGTACCCGGTCTGGATCGTCAACAGCGGTTGATACGGCGCCGGCTGCGGCGTCACCAGGGTTTCCAGCGCTTCGGTAATGGCCTGACCGAGTGCCTGAATGTGCGGAGGCTTCATCATGGTCCGGTGATCGCCGGGGATGTCGATGCAACGCAGCAAGCCGATATCGAAGCGCTCTTCCCAGCCGCGCGTCGGGCTCGGCAATGACTGGCCGTCCATCCGCTCCTGAGCACGGAACAAGTGGATCGGCTGGCTCGCCGGGCTGACCCGGTAATGTGCCAGCGCCAGGCGATGCGCGGCTTCGCGATCAAAGTAATGCCAGGCGTCCGCCGCGCTGACCGTCGCCAGTTCCGGGTCGGTCAGCTGTTGCGCCTGACAGCGCTGGAACAGCTCGGGGAAGTCCAGTTGTTCGACTTGCGCTTCCAGCGCTTGCACTGCCGCCAGTGCCGCCTCGCTTTCAGCACCGAGCATCAGCGAACGGCCACGGCAATGGCCGAGCAACTGACGCTTGTCGAGGCCCTCGCCGCTCCACATCGTTTTGTCTTGGGCGAGTGGGTTTGGCGCATAGCTGTCGAGCATGCCGATGAATTCCACCGGTTCATCGAGGCCAAGCAATTGCTGGGCGACCTCATGCGCCAGCACCCCGCCGAACGACCAGCCCGCCAGACGATACGGCCCATGTGGCTGCACCGAACGGATGATCCCGACCATGCGCTGCGCCATGCACTCCAGCGTGCGCAATGGCGCTTGCCCCAGCGGCACGCCGGGCAGGCCGTAAATCGGGAACTCGCCACCGATGTGCTGGGCCAGCGTCGGGAAATACACGTCCCTGCCGCTGAATTCGTGCAACAGGAACAGCGGCGTACCGTGTTCCCCGGCGCGCACCACGACCAGCCCGTCAGGCTGACTGAGTGCCTCGCCCTGATTGAGCAGCACGGCGGCAGACTCGATGCTCGGGTGCTGGAACAGCTCGGCCATCGACAGTGGCAGCCCGGCCCGTTGCAGCAGATTGACCAGTTTCACCGCCAGCAACGAATGCCCGCCCAGCTCGAAGAAGTTGTCATGGCGACCGACCTGTTCGACGCCGAGCACCTCGCCCCAGATCCGCGCCAGCGCGTTTTCGACTTCACCCTGGGGTTCCAAATATGGGCGGTTGATCACCGCATCTGCCCCCGGCTCCGGCAAGGCTTTGCGATCGATCTTGTCGTTCGGTGTCAGTGGCAAGGCGTCGAGCAATACGAACGCACCCGGCACCATGTACTCCGGCAGACGCTCCAGCACATGCGCGCGCAAGGCCTCCAGACTGGGTGCTTCTACGCCCGAGCGCAGGGTGTACCAGGCCACCAGACGCTCATCACGGACCATCACCACCGCCTCGCGAATCGCCGAATGCTCGATCAACCGTGCCTCGATTTCTCCCGGCTCCAGACGCAAGCCCCGCAGCTTGATCTGGAAGTCGTTGCGACCAAGGAATTCCAGCTCGCCGTGATTGTTGTAGCGCGCCAGATCTCCCGTGCGATACAGCCGATCCCCCGCCACAAAAGGGCTGTCGATGAAGCGCTCGGCCTGCATTTCCGGCAAACCGTGATAACCGCGCGCCACGCCGACGCCGCCGATGTGCAACTCCCCGCTGACACCTTGCGGTACCGGTTGACCGTAGGCATCGAGCACGTACAACCGGGTATTGCTCAGTGCGGTGCCGATCGGCACCACGTTGTCCGGCACCGGCATGTCCGGTTCCAGCGTCCAGCCCGTGCTGTCCACGGTGGTTTCGGTCGGGCCATAAACGTTGTGCAACCGCACCCACGGCAGGCGATCGCGCACCTGACGCGCCAGCGCTGCACTGAGTTCGCCGCCACCGTTGAGCACATCGGTCAGGCTGGTGCATTGCTCGACCCCGTCCTGCTCAATGAACTGCTGCAACAGCGCAGGAACGAATTTGACTACGGTGACCTGATGCTCACGAATGGTCTGCACCACATAGGCCGAATCGCGGTTGCCGTACGGTCGCGCCAGTACCAGACGCATCCCCGAACACAGCGGCCAGAAGATCTCCCACACCGAACTGTCGAAGCTGAACGGCGCCTTTTGCAGCAGCGCACCGTGTTCGGTCGGCGGACTGAGCTGCGAACCCCAATGCACCATGTTGCAGGCACTGCGATGCTCGATCATCACGCCTTTCGGCAACCCGGTCGAACCCGAGGTGTAGATCATGTAGGCGAGGTTCGAGGCGCTGAGGCCCGGCACTGGCGAATCGTGATCCGGCAAATGTTGCCAACTGCCGTGATCCAGGTCGATCAACGCCGCGGCACCTTCATCGAACAACCCGCGAGTCGCCGTTTGCACCAGCACCGCCACCGGCGCGCTGTCCTTGAGCATGTAGGCCAGACGCTCCGCCGGATACCCCGGATCCAGCGGCACATAGGCACCACCAGCCTTGAGAATGCCGAGCAGACCGACCACCAGATCCAGCCCGCGCTCGACGCAGATCGCCACCCGCGCATCCGGTTGCACACCTTGTGCGCGCAGGTGCCGGGGCCAGGCGATTGGCGCGCTGATTGAGCTCGCGGTAGGTCAGGTTTCCCTGTGCGGATTGCAGCGCGACAGCCTCTGGTTTCCGGCGCGCCTGCGCTTCGAACAAGCCGTGCAGCGGTTGTTCCAGCGGGCAATCGACTTCGGTGGCGTTGAAATCCACCAGCACGCGCTGACGCTCATCCGTCGTCAGCAACGGCACCTGCGTCAACAGCACCTGATCATCGTTGACCAACGCCGCCAGCAGCCGCTGGAAGTAGCCGACGAAACGCTGCACCGTCGACTCATCGAACAGCGCCGTGGCATAGCGCAACGAACCGCGAATGCCGTCGTGGGAATCGCCAAGGCTCAGCGACAGGTCGAATTTCACAAAATGGCTGTCGCCGGCCACGCCTTCCAGGGTCAGGTCGCCGAGGGCCAGGCTCGGGCCGTCGTTGTTGTCCCAACTGAGCATGGTCTGGAACAACGCGCTGTGCGACAGACTGCGAACAGGTTTGCTGATGTCCACCACTTGCTCGAACGGCAGATCCTGATGCGCCTGAGCCGCCAGGGTTTGCGCCTTGACCCGCGCCAGCAGCGCCTCGCCGCTCGGCTCGCCCGAGGTGTCGATGCGCAGCGCCAGGGTGTTGACGAACATGCCGATCAGACCTTCGATCTCCGCGCGGGTGCGGTTGGCTACCGGCGAGCCGATCACCACGTCGCTCTGCCCGGACAAACGGCTGAGCAGCATCGCCCAGGCGCTCATGATGACCATGTAGGGCGTCACCGCGCGACGCTGACACAAGGCTTTCAAACCGGTGCTCAAGTGTTGATCGAGCAGGATGTCGACGCGGCTGCCGGAATAGTCCTGCTGCGGCGGACGCGGACGGTCAGTGGGCAGGCTCAGCAGGGCCGGCGCACCGGCCAGCGTCTGCTGCCAGTAATCGCTCTGACGCTGCAGCACCTCGCCACTGAGCCAGCGCCGCTGCCACACCGCGTAGTCAGTGTATTGCAGCGCCAGCGGGGGCAGCGGATCGTCTTCGCCACGGCTGAACGCTTGATACAACGCCGCCAGCTCACGGGTCAGCACGCCCATCGACCAGCCATCGGCGATGATGTGGTGCAGCGTCAGCAACAGCACATGATGATCATCAGCCAGACGCACCAGACGCCCGCGCAGCAGCGCATCGTGCTGCAGATTGAAGGAGGCGCAGGACTGCTCCTCGATCAGACCGCGCAAGGCATTGTCAGCCTGTGGGTGCTGGCGCAGGTCTTCTACCGCCAGCAACAGACCGCTCTCGGCCGGCAGGATCAGCACCTGCGGCTGATCGTCGATCTGGCTGAAGCGGCTGCGCAGGGTTTCGTGACGCGCAACGATGCGTGCCAGTGCCCGCAGCAGCGCGTCTTCATCCAGTCGACCGCGCAGGCGCAGACCGACCGGGATGTTGTAGGCGCTGTGGCCACCGTCCATCTGCGCCAGGAACCACAGGCGTTGCTGGGCGAAGGACAGCGGCAATCGCTGATCACGCGGTGCCGGCAAAATCTCCGGCAAGGTGCTGCGCCCTGCCCGGCTCAGCACCTCGGCGACAGCGGCCAGCTCGGGGTTGGCGAACAGCTCGGCGAGGGTCAGCTCGACGCCCAACTGCTGGCGCACCTGCGACAGCATGCGCATCGCCAGCAACGAATGCCCGCCCAGTTCGAAGAAGTTGTCGTGAAGACCGACCTGTTCAACCCGCAGCAAGCCAGTCCAGATCCGTGCCAGATGGTGTTCCAGCGCCGAGATCGGCGCGACATACACCCGGCTGAGCATCGCTGCCTGCGTCGGTGCCGGCAGCGCCTTGCGGTCGACCTTGCCGTTGTTGTTCAACGGCAGGACCTCCAATTGCACCCACGCGCTCGGCACCATGTATTCCGGCAATCGCGCCAGCAACTGCGCGTGCAGATCCGCGCTGTCCAGGTGGCCGGCGTGCGCGGTGTAGTACGCCACCAGACGGGTGATGTCCTGACCATCGCGGCGCGCCAGCACCACGGCTTCCTTGATCCCTTGGCAGTTGAGCAGGCGGTTTTCGATTTCCCCAAGCTCGATGCGGAAACCACGGATCTTCACTTGATCGTCATTGCGCCCGATGCAATCGAGCTGCCCCGGGGCCAGCCAGCGTGCGAGGTCGCCGGTGCGATACAGCAACGCGCCCGGTTGCTCGCTGAACGGATCACGCAGAAACTTTTCGGCGGTCAGATCGGCGCGGTTCAGGTAACCCAGCGCCACGCCCTGCCCGCCGATGTACAACTCGCCGGTCACGCCCATCGGCACCGGTTGCTGGTGCGCGTCGAGCACGTACACCTGGGTGTTGGAGATCGGCGCGCCAATCGGCACGCTCTCGGCGTTTTCCGCCACTTCACGCACTTCAAACGTCGTCGCGTAAGTGGTGGTTTCGGTCGGACCGTAGCAATGCACGATACGCAGCGCCGGCGCCTCGGCCAGCAGTCGACGGAACGCCGCCGGATCGCCACGCTCACCACCACACAACAGAATGCGCAGGCCTTTGAGCGCCTGCGGAATCAGCTGCACGTACTGGTTGAACAGCGCAGTGGTGACGAACAGCACCGTCGCCCCCGGTTGCGCTCAACGCGCGGCCAAAGGCGTTCGGATCAAGCAAAGTCTGGTGATCGATCACCACCACGCGCCCGCCATTGAGCAGCGGCCCCCAGATGTCCATGGTGCTGGCGTCGAACGCCGGGTTGGAGGCGAACACCACGCGATCCTGCGGGTTGAAATCGGCATAACCGTTGTTCAGCACCAGGCGGCCGATGGCGCGGTGCGGCACCATCACGCCTTTCGGGGCGCCGGTGGAGCCGGAGGTGTACATGATGTACGCCAGCGCCTCCGAGGACTGCGCCAGATTCGGGTTGTGTGTCGGCTGGCCGCTGAGGGTCAAGCGATCAAGGTCGATGCGCGGCGCAGCGTAGTCGATGACTTCACGGCTGAGGGTCAGCAACGCCGCTGCCTGACAGTCCTCGACCATGAACGCCTGCCGCTCGCTCGGCGCGTTGATGTCCAGCGGCACGTAGGCCGCCGCACACTTGGCAATTGCCAGTTGCGCCACCAGCAGTTCCAGCGAACGCGGCAACAGGATCGCCACGTGGTCGCCCGGCTGCACGCCTTGGGCGATCAAGTGATGCGCCAGACGGTTGGCCTGGGCGTTCAGCTCGAAGTAGCTCAGCGAATGCTCGCCGTGCACCGCCGCCACCGCCTTCGGATGCGCCGCTGCCTGCTGCTGGAAAATCCCGTGCACGGTCAGCGTTTGCGGGTATTCGCGTGCGGTGGCGTTGAAGTCGCAGAGCAAGCGCTGCCGCTCAGACTCGGCGAGTAACGGCACCCGCTCCAGCACTGTCTGCTCATCGTTGACCATCGCCGCCAGCAGGCGCTGCAAGTAACCGACATAACGCTCGACGGTCGCTTGATCGAACAACGCCGTGGCGTATTCCAGCGAACCGCGAATCACCCCGTTGACCTCACCCAGGGTCAGGGTCAGGTCGAACTTGGCTACCCGGCCCGGCGCAGCCACAGCTTCAAGACTCAGATCGCCCAGCGCCAGGTGCGGGCCGACGCTGCTGTCCCAACTCAGCGTGGTCTGGAACAGCGGGCTGTGCGCCAGACTGCGCGCCGGCCGGGCGATGTCCACCACTTGCTCGAACGGCAGATCCTGATGCGCCTGCGCCTCCAGCGTGCGCGCCTTGACCCGTGCCAGCAGCGCAGCAACGCTCGGCTCGCCCGAAGTGTCGATACGCAGGGCCAGGGTGTTGACGAACATGCCGATCAGGCTTCGATCTCGGCCCGGGTGCGGTTGGCCACCGGCGAGCCGATCACCACGTCGGACTGCCCTGACAACCGACTCAGCAACAGCGACCAGGCACTCATCAGGGTCATGAACAGGGTCACGCCGTGCCGTTGACTCAAGGCTTTGAGCCCGGCACTCAGACGCTCGTCCAGCCGTACTTCGACGCTGCTGCCGGCGAAGTCCTGCTGTGGCGGACGCGGACGGTCGGTGGGCAGGGTCAGCAACGCCGGCGCGCCGTCGAGGGTTTGCTGCCAGTAATCGCTTTGCCGCTGCAGCACGTCACCGCTGAGCCAGCGCCGCTGCCACACGGCGTAGTCGCCATATTGCAGCGCCAGTGGTGGCAACGGATCCGGTTGCCCGTGACTGAAGGTTGGTACAGCGCCATCAGCTCACGGGTCAGCACACCCATCGACCAGCCATCGGCGACGATGTGATGCACGGTCAGCAACAGCACATGCTGCTCGTCAGCCAGACGCAGCAGGCGTCCGCGAATCAGCGGATCGTGCTGCAGATCGAAGGCCGTCGCGGCTTCCTGCGCGAGCAGTGCCTGCACCGTGGCTTCGGCCTGTGGGTCCTGGCGCAGGTCCTCCACCTGCAACAGCAGGCCGCAATCGACCGGTGCAATCGTCACCTGCGCCTGATCGTCGACGCTGACGAAACGGCTGCGCAGGGTGTCGTGGCGCGCAACGATCTGCGTCAGCGCGCGCTGCAAGGCTTCAACATCAAGCCGCCCGTGCAGGCGCAGGCCAAGCGGAATGTTGTACGCCGAATTGCCGCCGTCCATTTGCGCGAGAAACCACAGGCGCTGCTGGGCGAAGGACAGGGTGCCGTCACGCGGCACCGCGACGATCTGCGGTTGGCTACTGACCTGCGCTACGCAAAGGCATTCGGCGACCGCCGCCAGTTCAGGGTTGGCGAACAGATCGGCCAGCACCAGTTCCAGCCCCAGTTGCTGACGCACCCTGCGCGACCATGCGCATGGCCAGCAGCGAA
>NZ_JABULD010000028.1:0-8423 GCF_014060985.1 Pseudomonas sp. MD195_PC81_125 | reverse complement strand
AAAATCGACCACAACAGGAGGCCCATCCAGACGTGTGGATGTCGCATCATTGCGGGTTCCCCTTATCGTTCTTGTTATCCCGTAGGCGCAACGCCTTCGGCAAGGGAGCGGCTGCATCAGACTACGAACTTGAATCGCCGGGCCTTGCTGCGTGGGCAGTCGGGCGTCATCAGCTAACTCCATTCAATGGCGAGTATAGACAGCCGTCGGAAATTGCAATGTCGTGGCGTTAATGTTCTGAAACAGCCGGGACTTGCGCTAAAGGGCACGAATGGAGAAGGATGCAGACGAGTGGTGGCGAACCGATATAACGCTGCTGCATCAAGGATGAAATAATTATGACAAATGCGTCTTAGCATTTTTCGTAAGCCAGCTAAGTTATGTCTTCCCTATTTCATTGCCTTGTTCCCTGGAGTTTTCATGAACACCGCCGCATTGCGCGAGCAGATCCAAAAAGCCCGACAGACCGAAAACGAAACCGGACGGCTCAAGCGTCAGCTGGAAGCCAAGTTGCCTCATCTGCATTCGGCCATTCAGTTGCCGGACGCTAACCGCGAAGACGCGTTGACGAGTTTTTGTCAGCGCCTATATCGATGAAGTACCAGACATGCTGGACGCAGCCAATGAAGTTGCCAGGGAAGCGGGAATCGAGTCGCAGATCAAACCGGTGCTGAAAATCGCCGAGCAGTACTTCCTCCAGCCGCCGGTCGGTCTGGACAGCCTGCTGGACGAAGCCTATCTGGCGCACCGCTTTGTCGAAGAGGTCAACGACCTGTACATCAAACACCTCGGCCAGCCACTGATCCCCTTGGACATGACGGTCGCCAACCTGATTGCTCACCAGCTGCTCGGTGAGGAATTTGCCAATCAACTGGATGAAGTCGTGCATCACACCATCGACGAGATGCTTGACGACGAGAGTTTTGCGCTGGAATCGGTAGAAGCCTACCGCGACAAACTGAGCAGCCCGGACACCGGTGCCGCCTGGAAGCGCTGGCCGTGCATGGGCCGCCGCCTGGGCGTTGGCCTGGAGCTGGATCAGCCCGCTGCCTGAGTTACCCACAATCCAATGTAGGAGCTGCCGCAGGCTGCGATCTTTTGATTCTGGATCACTCGTGATCTTCAAGATACTGCAGGGCCATACGTTCGGTGGCGACTTTCACCGGCGGCAGCAGATGTGGCGCCACCAGCATCATGATCTGGTACACCACCAGCCTGACCTCACCCTCGCGATCGAGTATCCGTTGATAGTCCAGCGAGAACAGCAGGGTCATGGTGATCTGCTCCACCAGTTGCCCCAACGCCTGGGTATCACTGACCAACTGCCCTGCCGCCTTCAACCGCGCCAGCAATGACGCCAGGGTGCGCTTGAGCGCATTGAGCAGATGACGAATGCCTTTGGCCAGTTTCGGCAGCCGCCCGGCAAGGTTCGACAGGTCCTGGAACAGAAACCGGTATTGCGCCAGGCGCTCGACGATCAGGTGCAGAAACAGCCAGTAATCCTCCGGCGCCAGCTCGACGTCCGACGGTGGGTCGAGCAGCGGCGTCAGTTCATTCTGGAAACGCTCGAACAGGCCGAGAATCAGCGGCTCCTTGCCGTGGAAGTGGTAATAGAGGTTGCCGGGGCTGATCCCCATTTCGTTGGCAACCTCCATGGTGGAAACGTTGGGCTCACCCTTTTCGTTGAACAGTTGCAGGGCACATTCGAGAATCCGGTCGCGGGTTTTCATCCAGTCTTCTTAGAAAAGTTCGGTTAAGCGTCAGCGCACATGCACGTAGGTGCCGGGTGCTGCCTCCATCGGTGGATAGTTCGGGTTGCCGAGGGTGAACGTGGTTTCGCGCTGGGCGCCGGAGCGTTGCTGAATCCACTCCAGCCACTGTGGCCACCAGCTGCCGTCGACGCGTTTGGCGTCGTAGTACCAGGCGCGTGGATCGCTGCTGAGCTTGCCGTTCTCGACGTAGTTGGCTTTCGGGTTGCTCGGCGGATTGAGGATGCTTTGCACGTGGCCACTGTTGGACAGCACGAAGCGCCGCTCCCCGCCAAGCAACAGGGTCGAGCGGTACACCGCGTCCCACGGCGTGATGTGGTCATTCATGCCGGCCACGCTGAAGCTGTCGACGGTGACTTTCTGCAGGTCGATCGGCGTGCCACAGACTTCCAGCCCGCCCGGATGGGTCAGCGGGTTGTGCTTGAAGAAGTCCAGCAGGTCGCCGTGAAACGCGGCGGGCAGGCGGGTGTTGTCGTTGTTCCAGTAAAGGATGTCGAACGCGGGCGGTTCTTTGCCCAGCAGGTAATTGTTGACGAAGTAGCTCCAGATCAGATCGTTGGGGCGCATCCAGGCGAAGACCTTCGCCATGTCGCGCCCGTCGAGCACGCCTTTCTGATAGGAGCGGCGCTTGGCGGCTTCGAGGGTTTGTTCGTCGGCGAACAGCGTGGCCGGGGTTTCAATCTGACTGTCGAGCAGGCTGACCAGATAGGTCGCGCTGGAGACGCGTCGCAGCTGCCGCTTGGCTTGCAAATGCCCCTGCAGGGCGGCAATGGTCAGGCCACCGGCGCAGGCGCCCATCAGGTTGACGTCGCGGGCGCCGGTGATCGCCCGGCAGATGTTCATCGCTTCTTCCACTGCTTCGACGTAGGTCGACAGGCCCCATTCGCGATGGCGTACGTCTGGATTGCGCCAACTGATCATGAACGTCTGCAGGCCATTTTTCAGCGCGTACTGGACGAAGCTGTTCTGCGGGCTGAGGTCGAAAATGTAGTACTTGTTGATTTGCGGCGGCACCACCAGCAGCGGCTTGGCGTATTGCTTTTCGCTCATCGACTTGTACTGGATCAGCTCAAGCATCTCGTTGCGAAACACCACGGCGCCAGAGGTGGTGGCGACGGTTTTGCCGACCTCGAATGCCTGTTTGGTGACCTGGCGTGGCAGGCCGTCGTTGTGCAGCAGGTCATCGAACAGATGACTCAGACCGCGCACCAGACTGTGCCCGCCGGAGTTGAACAGCTCCTTGACTGCCAGCGGGTTGAGCAGCGTATTCGACGGTGCCACCGCGTCGTTGAGCAAGGTGAAGGCGAAGTGCGCGCGGGCGCGATCGTCATCGCTCATGTTGCTTTCATCAATCCAGCTCTTGACCTGTTTTTGCCAGGCCAGATAGGCCTGCAGGCTGCGCCGGTAGAACGGATTGAGGCTCCATGCCGGATCCGCGAAGCGGCTGTCGTTCGGGTTGGTCGGGTGCAGGGTTTCGCCGAGCAGCACGCGACCGAGTTGGCCACCGAGTTTCAAGGCGTGCTTCGCGCTGTGAATCGGGTTGCGCAGACCGTGGGCGGCGACGCTGCGCAAGGTCGAGATCAGGTCCCGGCCGCGCAGGCCGGTGATCGCACTTTGTGCGTTGATGAACACGGCGGGGCTGGGCACAACGCCCGTCGCTGGTTTGTCGCGCATGACTCAACACTCCTTCGTCTTCAGGTCAAAAACAAACTCACCGAACCAGAACACCATAGTCGCTGTTACGGGTTGCTGCCCGCGCGGCGTCCTGCCGCGCACTTTGTTCAAAACCCTGCATAAAGCCTGCCGCAGTGATTCAGCCGCCCAGTGGGGTCGGATGCGGATGCATCACCGCGCGCTGGCGTTCCTCCTCAAGGAATTTCATGATGATCGGCGCCACGGCTTCGGCGCGGGTGATCAGGAACAGATGACCGTCGTCGATGATGTGCAACTGGGCGTTGGGAATCCGCCAGGCAAGCATGCGCATGTTGATCAGCGGGATCAGCGGATCGTCGTCGCCGGCCAGTACCAGCGTCGGCTGATGGATCTTGTGCAGCCAGTGAATGCTGGTCCAGCCCAGGCCGGCGAACAGCTGCCAGTAGTAGCCGAGCTTGCCCGCCGAACGCACCTTGGCGGCATGGCTGGCGGCCAGTGTCGGGTCGCGGCGGAACGAGCCGCCGTAGATCAGCGGGGCGATACGGATCACGTGCGATGGCTGAATGTAGCGCCGCGGACTGGCCATCATCCACAGCACTTTCGGTTTGCCCGGCACCATCACCGCACCGGCGGCGGTCGCTGCCAGCACCAGTTTCTTGCAGCGCTCGGGGTAGTCGTGAGCAAACTGCTGCGCCAGCGCGCCGCCCCAGGACACGCCGATGACGTTGACCTGGCCGTAATCGAGGTAGTCGAGCATCCGCGCGGTCAGCTTCGCCAGGCCGGGAAAGCGATACGGCCGGTTGGGCGTCGACGAGCCGCCGACACCGGGCACGTCGAAGGCGATCACTTCCAGATCCGGGTCCAGCGCCGCGACAAATGGAAACACCAGCTCCAGGTTGGCGCCGATGCCGTTGAAAATCAGCAAGGGCGTCAAATGAGGCTTGCCGGGACGTACCGCCGTGCGGAGGGTCTGACCATCCAGGTCGACGGTACGGAAAATGAACGGTTGCGGCATGCTTCAGGCCCTGTGGATTAATTCATCCCGCTCCCTCTGTAGGAGCTGCCGAAGGTGCGATCTTTTGATTTTTGATTTTAAAAACAAGATCAAAAGAATCGCAGCCTCGTTGTACTCGACAGCTCCTACAGAGAGAGGGTGTTCAGTACACGCATTCCACGGCCATCGCCGTGGCTTCACCGCCGCCGATGCAGATCGCCGCAATCCCGCGTTTCAGGTTTTTCTGGCGCAGGGCCGAGAGCAAGGTCACCAGAATCCGCGCGCCCGAGGCACCGATCGGATGGCCCAGCGCGCAGGCGCCGCCGTGCACGTTGAGCTTGTCGTGGGGGATTTCCAGGTGAGTCATCGCGGCCATCGCCACCACGGCGAACGCTTCGTTGATTTCGAACAGATCGACCTCGTTCAACGCCCAGCCGGTCTTCTTCACCAGCTTCTTGATCGCGCCAATCGGTGCCACCGGGAACAGGCCCGGCGTGTCGGCAAACGCCGCGTGACCGTGAATCACCGCCAGTGGCTTGAGACCCAGTTTCTGCGCTTGCGACTGGCGCATCAGCACCAGCGCCGCCGCGCCGTCGGAGATCGAGCTGGAGTTGGCCGCTGTCACCGTGCCGCCTTCGCGGAACGCCGGTTTCAGTGAGGCGACCTTGTCCAGTTTGGCTTTCGGCGGCTGCTCGTCGTTGCTGATCAGCAGCTGTTCTTTGCCGACGGTCACCGTGAGCGGCACGATCTCGGCTTTGAAGCTGCCGTCCTTTGATCGCCTGCTGGGCGCGGGTGGTCGAGGCGATGGCAAACGCATCCTGGGCTTCGCGGCTGAAGTCGTTGGTTTCGGCGCAGTCTTCGGCGAAGGTGCCCATCAGACGGCCCTTGTCGTAGGCGTCTTCGAGGCCGTCGAGGAACATCGAATCGAGCACCCGGCCATGACCCATGCGATAACCGGCGCGAGCGCGGTCGAGCAGATACGGCGAGTTGGACATGCTTTCCATGCCGCCGGCGATCACCACGTCGGCGCTGCCGGCCAGCAGCATGTCGTGGGCCAGAATGGTGGTTTCCATGCCCGAGCCGCACATCTTGTTGACCGTGGTGCAACGGGTGGATTTATCCAGCCCGGCGCCCAAAGCTGCCTGCCGCGCCGGCGCCTGACCGAGGCCGGCGGGCAATACGCAACCGAACAACACTTCATCAACCGCGTCGCTGGCAACCCCGGCGCGTTCAACCGCTGCTTTGATCGCCGCAGCGCCCAGTTGCGGCGCGGTGAGGCTTTTCAGTTCGCCCTGAAAACCGCCCATCGGGGTGCGGACGGCACTGACGATAACAATCGGATCGTTGGCAAGAGTCATGACAAATCCTCCTTACTTGGCGGCCATGCGCAAGGCGCCGTCGAGACGGATCACCTCACCGTTGAGCATGCTGTTTTCGATGATATGCCGAACCAGCGCGGCGTACTCGGCAGGTTTGCCCAGGCGCGGCGGGAACGGCACGCCGGCGGCCAGCGACTCGCGCACTTCCGGGGTCATGCCGGCCATCATCGGGGTTTCGAAAATGCCCGGAGCGATGGTCATCACGCGGATGCCGAAACGCGCCAGTTCACGGGCGGCCGGCAGGGTCAGGCTGGCAATCGCGCCTTTGGAAGCAGAATACGCCGCCTGGCCGATCTGGCCATCGAACGCTGCGACCGAGGCGGTATTGATGATCACCCCACGCTCGCCGTCGGCATTGGCTTCGCTTTCGGCAATGGCCGCTGCGGCCAGTCGCAGCATGTTGAAGCTGCCGATCAGGTTGACGTTGATCACTTGGGCAAAACTCGACAGCGCATGCGGGCCGTTCTTGCGAGAATCTTCTCGCCCCGCACGATGCCGGCGCAGTTGACCAGACCGTTGAGGCTGCCAAAGGCTTTCAGCGTTGCCTGCACCGCCGCTTCGGCAGCGGCTTCGTTGCTGATATCGGCCACCACACTTTGCGCGCCGAGGCGCTGGGCCTGCGCGGCGACGGCTTCGGCATTCATGTCCACCAACATCACTTTGGCGCCGGCGTTGACCAGCAATTCGGCGCTGGCTGCACCCAGGCCGGAGGCGCCGCCGGTGACGATAAAAACCTTGTTCTCGATCTGCATGACTGACTTCCTGATTCAAGCTGAAACGTTGTGCGCCGCGGCCTCTTGAGCCTTGGCGATTTCCTGGTTGCGCAAGATAAAGCGCTGCAATTTGCCGCTTGGGGTTTTCGGCAACTCACTGACAAATTCGATTTCCCGCGGGTACGAATGCGCGGCCAGACGCTTGCGCACGTGTTGCCGCAATTCTTCGGCCAGCGCCGGTTCGGCGCGGTATTGCGGGTTGAGCACGACGAAGGCTTTGACCAGTTCGGTGCGTTCCGGATCAGGCTTGCCGACTACAGCGGCTTCGACCACCGCCGGGTGTTCGATCAGCGCACTTTCGACGTCGAACGGGCCGACGCGGTAGCCGGAAGTCGTGATCACGTCATCACTACGGCCGACGAAGCTGATGCTGCCGTCCGGGTTCCATTCCACGGTGTCGCCGCTGAGGTAGTAATCGCCGACGAAGGCCTTGGTCGGCACGCCCTCGTAGCCGCCGAACCAGCACATCGGCGACTGGGTGCGGTCGATGGCGAGGATGCCCGGCTGGCCGACACCGAGTTCGTTGTACTGCTCGTCGAGCACCACGATGCGATGGCCCGGCGAGGCGAAACCGGCGGCGCCGAGGTGGATCGGATGCTGCAGACCGTGGTGGTTGCACAGCACCATGCCCAGTTCGGTCTGCCCGTAATGGTCGTGAATCACCACATCGAGGTTGTCGGCGAACCAGCGGATCACTTCCGGATTCAGCGGCTCGCCAGCGCTGCTGACGATGCGCAGCTTGCCCTTGATCGACTTGGCGAACTCGTTGCCGCCGGCAATCAACAGGCGATACGCGGTCGGCGAGCCAGTGAGGTTGGTGATGGCGTATTTGTTAATCACCCGGCAGGTGCTTTCGAGGGTGAACGGACCATCGTAAAAGGTGATCGGATGCCCCATCGCCATCGGCCCGGTGACGCCGAAATAGATGCCGTAGGCCCAGCCCGGATCGGCGACGTTCCAGAACGCATCTTCAGGGCGCAGATCCACCGCGTCGCGGGTGTAGCTCTGAAACGCGACGATGGCCTTGAGCGGCACCGACAGCGCTTTCGACGGGCCGGTGGTGCCCGAGGTGAACATCAACAGGAACGAATCTTCCCCCGTCAGCAGGACCGGTTCGCAAACGCTGGAATAGTTGGCCAGTTCGGCCCAGAAACTGAAATCACCACGGACGATGCCCTGACCTTTGGCACCGCCGACGGTGACGATAATCGGGCAATCCGTGACTTCGGCGAGTTTTGGCCGATTGACCGCGTCGGTGACCACCACTTTGGCCCCGGAGCTGTTCAGCCGATGCTCGATGGCCTTGGGGCCGAATGCGGTGAACAACGGCTGATACACCGCGCCGATGCGCCAGGTGGCGAACACGGTGATGAGCAATTCGATGTTGCGCGGCAGCAGGCCGGCGACCTTATCGCCCTTTTGCACGCCTTGTTCGAGAAGGAAATTGGCGAAACGCGCGGCTTTGTCTTGCAGTTCGCTGAAGGTGTACGTGGCACTGGCGCCGTCGCGGCCTTCCCAGAACAGCGCGATGCGCCCCGGCAAGGCATGGCGATCGCAACATTCGACGCAGGCGTTGAGCGCCTCCAGCGTGCCGCTGAGCGCAGCGTCCACGGTGTGCTGATAGTTGAACTGTTCAGTGGCAGACAAGTAATCGCGCATTGCCAGAATCCCTCGGTGTTTTTATTAGGCTGGGAACCGTAAACAACACAGGGATAGTCGCGCTGCGGCGCGGAGGCGGCAATGGTCAAAGCCATCAAAGTGGCTGACTGGTTTGGCCATGTTTCAAGGGATGTGTTGCCTTGACCGGCCCTATCGCTGGCAAGCCAGCTCCCACAGGGTTAGCGCAAACTCTGTG
>NZ_JABULD010000414.1:0-6301 GCF_014060985.1 Pseudomonas sp. MD195_PC81_125 | reverse complement strand
CCGGGGCGGCCGGTTGCGGCGGCGCCGGTGGTTGCTCCACGGCTTTGGGTGCTGGCTTC
Source organism: Pseudomonas sp. MD195_PC81_125 (assembly GCF_014060985.1). NCBI lineage: Bacteria > Pseudomonadati > Pseudomonadota > Gammaproteobacteria > Pseudomonadales > Pseudomonadaceae > Pseudomonas > Pseudomonas sp. MD195_PC81_125. Next base: position 6,242 of record NZ_JABULD010000414.1, on the reverse strand, counting down.
GGCACCGGTTTAACCACCGGTTTCGGCTTGGGTTTAGGGATCGGTTTAGGCGGTGGCGGCTTCACCGCCAACTCGTCTTCAACCGGTGGCGGAGGTTCGACCACCGGCGCGGGCGGCGGCGGTTCAACCACGGGCGGCGCGGGTGGTGCCGGATGCGAAAACTCGATGGTCATCGGTGGAATTTCCGGCGGCACGATCGGCAACGCGGCGTGGGATGCTGGTTGATCCAGTAGATCACCGCACCATGCACCAGCAGCGCCAGCACGCCGAGCAGGATCGCTTCACGACGGCTCAGAATGCCCTTGGGCGCGCGCTGCAAACGCAACTGCCCCAACGGCACACGATGGGGCCGGCCGAGATCGACCAGCTCGCCACTTGGTGTCTGGCGCCACAGCAATTCCTGTGCGCTGGCGGCGGTCTGGACATTGCCCATTGATTTACTCCCTGCGGTCTCTTTGCGTTCTTTCGCTTGGCCGATCCGTCGTTTGTTGAATCCCCCACGGCGTGATCGATGGGTCAATCATTGGGCCAGCGGCTTATCTCCGAAAGTAATCTTTCATGTTATGGATAGACATTTATGGAATATGAAAAACGGTCATTTCCGCCAAAGCCACGGGCTGCAAGGCTTCCAGCGATTCGCCGAAATCGACATGCTTTCCCGGCATAAAAAGTATTCATCCAAGGCATCGGGTTATCGATGACCCGGGATTCAGTGACAACTAATACCAACGTGATAGTTGAAAAACTTTTCAAAAGGCAAACAAAAAGGCCGATGCACTTTTAATGCATCGGCCTTCGATTTACGGAATTTTTTATTGCTTCACAAACTCCCCGGCCAGCCCCACAACATCACCATCAAAGTTAGTACGCGAACCCACCGCACGAACTTTCGAATAGTTGTGATCCGGCGAGAACAGCGTCCAGGACTGATAGCCAGTGCCGTCATTCAGCGCCGCGAACGTGATGATCGTCGGCTGCCCGGTACTGTTCTGGAAATGGTAATGCCCGTAGGCGATGTCGTAGTTCACGCCGTTCTGGCTGAACTTGCCGCTGAAGGTGCCGTTGGAATCGTTACCATCGGTGATCGTCAGTTTGGCGCCAGCGTTAGCGTTTACATAATTGCCATTAATGCTCGACATAACGTGATTTCCTTTATCGTTGGATAAGTGTCTTCCGATGAGAGCAAGTTTCCTCCTGGAAACTCACGACACACAGGATGGTTGTCCATTGACTTATTGTCCACGGCACTTATCAACGATATTGCTATATACACTATTCATGTCGCTCATAACTTATTTCGATTCCGAAGAGCCTTAATAACTAACGGCTGACTTGGGTTTGTTGCACACCAATGGCCGGCACCAGAACTGCCGTCTCTGAACGCGGCGTTCCCGCCGGCACCCAGTCATAACTCACAGGCAGCGCGCGATAGACCCAGTTGCTGATTGCATCACTGCCCGGCGCCTTGCCCAGATACGGGCTGACATATTCCCAGACGTTTTCACCGCTGGCCGTGACCTGGAAAAACCGCCCGTTCATGCCTTCGTCGATTAGCGTATTGCCATTGGGCAAGCGTCGCGCGCTGCTGATGAATGAACTGTAGAAGGCCCAACCCGGCTGCTTCGAATTCGCTGCGCTGTATTGCCAGACGATTTCATTTTTCTGCGGGTCGATTTCCAGCACCCGCGAGCCGGAAATCAGCCCGAGGGTAACGTTTGGATAGCCCGCCGAACCCTGGTTATCGAACACCAGCAGATTACCGGCACCGGGGAGCCCGGCGGGGATGATGTGCGCGTCGTGCTGACCGACAAACTGATCCACCGGACGCGGTAATTTCTGCGCGGTTTTCGGGTTGATCAGCGGCAGGTTCGGGCCGAGGCGCCACACCACTTTGCCGCTGTGCTTGTCGATGATCGCAATGAAGTTGGCATTGCGCGAATCGAGCAACAGGTTGTCCGGATTGAAGCGTTTGTCGCCGGCATCGAACCACTTGTTCGGCCCGACCACGCTGAGGTTGTTGATGTGCAAGTAATCCGGATTTTCGCTGGCGTGCACCAGTTTCAATTGCTCCGGGGTGAAGCCGAATTCGTTCAGGTGCTCCGAGGCCAGCCACTGCCATTTCACCGCACCGTCAGGACTGACTTCATAGATCGCATCGTCGATCACCTCAGGCACTTTGAAGCCTTTGACCTTATGCACCTTGTTCGCCAGCACCACCGTGTTGCCGCTGCTCAACCGGCGCTGATCGTGGTGTTGCTGTGCTGCGCCGCCTGGGGCCTTGTCGCCCCACTGCCAAACGACTTTGCCGCTCCAGTCCAGTTCGCCGACGCTCTGATTGCCCAGACCGTTACCGGCGGAGCCGAGCTTGCCCGGATCCTTGTCACTCAGTTGCAACAGCACATGCCCGCGCGCGCCGCCGACCAGTTGCGGGTCGATGATCGCCGACGGGAAACCCGCCTGTGGCCAGGTTTTCACCTCGTTGCCGTTCATGTCGATCAAGTGGGTCTGCTTGTCGGCGCCACTGAAGATCACGTACTGGTTGAACGCTTTGTTCGGGTCATAGCGGGTGACGCCGGTCGGGTACACGCTGGGGGCGGCGAACACTCCGGTGCTTGAGACTGCGCCGGATAACAACAGGGCTAAAGCGGTTTTGCCTGGCAACATGATGCAGCTCCTTGAATGACGGATCAGAAGTCGTAGCGACCGGTTACGCCGAGGGTGCGCGGCGTACCGAGCAGGCCTTCATAACCGCCGTTGCCGCCGGTCCACAGCGTCGTGTAATAGGTCTTGTCGAAGGCGTTCTTCAGCCACAGCGAAACGTCCCACTGGCCCTGATTGAAATCGCCACGCAGACCGGTGGACAGGTTGACCACGGCGTAGCTCGGGATCTGCCCGTAGTCGGAATCCTCGACCGTGCCCACCGCTTTGGAGCGGAACGCGTAACTGCCGGTGACGTAAGGTTGCAGACCGTTGGCCAGATTCCATTCGTATTTGCCGTTGGCGTTGCCGATCCATTTCGACGCGCCAACCACCTGGTGGCCGCTGAGGTCGCAAGAGGCCGGTGCGCCGGGTGCCTGGCTGACTTCCGGCGGGCACGGTGCATCTTTGTACGAGAGATAGCTGACGTCGTTGTACGAGCCGTTGAAGTTCAGGGTCAGGCCGCGCAACGGGATCACCGTGCTTTCGAATTCGACGCCGCGTGAGCGCACCGAACCGGCGTTGGTCAGGTATTGCACGCGGTTGACGTCGTCGTAGGCGTTGGTCTGGTAGGCGTTGACCTGGGTCCAGAACACGTTGGCGTTGAGCTGCAAACGCCGGTCCCACAGCGTGCTTTTGAAGCCGAGTTCGGCGTTGTTGGCCCGTTCGGTGCCAATCAGCAGCGAGTCGGCGCCGGCGGTTGGCGCCGAACCCACCGCGAGGTTCACGCCACCGGATTTTTCCCCGTGAGACAGCGTGGCATAGCCGAGCAGGTCATCGGTGATGCGATAGCTGAGGTTGAGCAGTCCGGACGGGCTGGAGCTGTACTGATTCAGATCGCCGGAGTCGTAGGCACCCGTGCGTCCGCGACGTGCGGTGGCCGCTGCGCCGGTGACAGTGGCACCACCAACCGGCGCATTGCGGGTGACCCAGGCGTTCTTCTCTTCGTAGGTGCCACGCACCCCGGCAGTGAAGTCCAGGCGCTCGGTCAGGTGCCAGGTGCCTTGGGCGAACAGGGCGAAGCTGTCGGTCTTGATGTGGCCGTTGCCGACGCTGCCGACGTTGGCCAGCGCGCCGCGTGGCGTGCCGTTCCAGATATCGGCTTGCGGGCCGTAATAGGCGAAGGACTTGTTGTCGAGATCCGAGCCGAAGTAGTACGCGCCGATCACGTAATCGAAGAACTCGCCCTTGGGCGAGGCGAGGCGAAACTCCTGCGAGTACTGTTTATCTTCGACCGAAACCCCGGCGTTGTAAGTCGCGGCGACGTTGAGACCGTCGTCGTTGGCCGGGGTGAAATTCCAGAAGCGATACGAGCTGATCGAGGTCAGGGTGAAATCGCTCGGCAGCGTCCAGTTGGCCTCCACCGACGTGCCGCCCTGATGCACGGTGACGTGCTGATCGTTGTCCAGATTGACCTTGCGGTGCGAGCCGTTGACCAGCGTCGCGCCGGCGGCATTGGCCCGCGACTGGTAGAGGTTGACGCCGTTGATGGTCGGCCCGGTGTTGTACAGCACGCGGGTGCCGGCGCTGGAATCCTCTTCGTTGTAGTCGCCGATCCAGCGCAGGTTGAAGTCTTCATTGGGCTTGAACAGCAACTGCGCGCGGAAGCCATCGCGCGAGCCACCGTTCAGGTCATGACCGTTGTATTCGTTCTTGATGTCGCCGTCGCTGCGGGTGCGATAGGCCGAAAAACGTCCGGCCAGTTCATCGTTGAGCGGCCCGGAAATGGTGCCCTTGGTCTGGAAATACCCGTCCTCGCCAACCGAGGTTTCGATGCTGCGTTCCGGGGTAAAGGTCGGCGCGCGGGTACTGATGTTGATCACCCCGGCGGTGGTGTTCTTGCCGAACAGCGTGCCCTGCGGCCCGCGCAGGACTTCGAGCTGTTCGATGTCCATCAGGTCGAACACCGCCATCCCCCGGACGGCCCAGATAGACGTTGTCGATGTACAGACCGACGCTGCCTTCCAGACCGTCGCTGGCCGGGTTGTTGCCCAGGCCACGAATCGACACGCTGGACTGGCGCGCGTGCATGTAGGCGACGTTGACGCTGGGCACCAGTTGCTGCAAATCCTGAATCCGGTAGACCCGCTGCGTCTCCAGCGTCTGACCGCTGACCACGCTCATCGGCGTCGGCACGTCTTGCGAACTTTCTTCGCGCCGGCGGGTGGTGACGGTCACGGTTTCCAGCTGCGAGCTGTTGGCCGCAGGCTTGCCGGCGGGAGCCGGCGGTGGGGTGTCGGCGTCGGCGGCGTAGCTCTGAGTCCAGCTGGCACTCCCCGCCAGCAACAGGGCCAGAGGCAGGCGTTTGAGCCGTCGTGGCGTTAAGGGTGACGCAAGGTTCAACGGACTCATGGCGCGGCTCCTGGTCAAAAAACACACAGACATCTTCAACGCTGCATATTCTTTTAAGTTATTTATTTATGGATTTACAAATATTTACTGCATAAGAGATTGCCTTTATAAGGAGTCGACCTAATGCATATCCAATGCATTTCCCGGATATTTTTTATGTGAAAAATGCATATCGACTTGCGCCAACTTCGACACTTCATCGCCCTCGCCGAACAACGCAGTTTCGTCGCCGGCGCGCAGGCGGTGAACCTGTCGCAGTCGGCGTTCAGCCGCAGCATCCAGGCGCTGGAGCACAGCGTCGGCTGTCAGTTGGTCGATCGCGGGCGCAAGGAGTTACCCCCGACCAAGCAGGGTCAGGTGCTGCTCGAACATGCGCGGCGACTGGTCAGCGGCGCGCAGCAGATGGCCAACGAGATCAGTCAGTTCAATGGGCTGGAGGCGGGCGAATTGCGCTTCGGTTGCGGCCCGGCGCCGGCAGCCGGATTGATCCCGCGCGCGATCGGCGCGTTCATCGGGCGCTACCCGAAAGCGCGGGTGCAATTTCAGGTCGATGACTGGCAGAGCCTGAGCAAACGCCTGCTCAGCGAAGAGTTCGAATTCTTCGTCGCCGACACGCGCCACTTCGAAGCCGATCCGGATTACCTGACGTACCGTTTGCGGCCGCGCAAATGGCATTTCTGCTGCCGCGCCGGGCATCCATTAGCGGCATTCGAACGGGTTTCGGCCGAGCAATTGATGAGTTATCCACTGGCGGTGAGCCTTCGTCCGCCGAACCTGCGCAAGGTCATCGTCGACCTCAGCGGCCGACCGGATTTCACCCCCAATGTCGAATGCGAAAACAGCTCAAGCCTGCTCGGCGTGGTGCTGCGTTCGGATGCCATCGGCATCGTTGGCGCGTATTCCGACGCACTGCATCAGGTCAAGGGCGAACTGGTGTGTTTGCGGATCGAGGGTTTGGCCGATGACCTGGAGGAGCTGTACACCCGTTATGGGATTGTCAGTCGGGCGGGGTATCGGTTGTCGCCGCTGGCCGAGGCGATGATTGAGCAGATCAAGGCGATTGATGCGGTAGATGAGGAGGTTTGTTCACTCGAAAATTTAGCTGTCTGAGCTACCGCTATCGCTGGCAAGCCAGCTCCCACAAGTTCCGGGTGTTCACATCATTTGGGCTTGGCGCAAATCCTGTGGGAGCT
>NZ_JABULD010000638.1:0-2440 GCF_014060985.1 Pseudomonas sp. MD195_PC81_125 | reverse complement strand
TAAAAAGACAAAGATCAAAAAGAATCGCAGCCTGCGGCAGCTCCTACAGGTGAATGTGTTTTCCGGATTGATGACAAACTGATTGCAAAACGTTACTGCGAACTCCTATCATTTGCACCTGGAGTCGTATTTGCGCAAGGAGTTCCCCGCGCAGTTCTAATTTTCTCACCGGCCGTACGCCTCCAGGTATCGACATGCCCGCTTCAACTCGACTCGCTGTCCCGTTCCGCCCGACGCTTCTCGCCCTGCTGTGCTCCCTGACCGTCACCGCCCACGCTGCCGATGAAAACGGCAAGGCGCTGGTGCTCGACTATGTCAACGTCAACGCCCAGGCGCCGACGCCCAACGCCCTGCCCCCGGTCTACTCCGGCGGTCAGGTCGCCCGTGGTGGTCAACTCGGCGTGCTCGGCAATCAGGACATGATGGACGTGCCGTTCAGCGCCGCGTCGTACACCGAACAGCTGATTCAGGACCAACAGGCGGAAAACGTCGCCGACGTCCTGCTTAACGATGCCTCCGTGCGTCAAGCTTCGGGCTTCTCCAACCAGGCGCAGGTGTTCATGATTCGCGGCCTGCCGCTGAACGGTGACGACATTTCCTATAACGGTCTCTACGGCGTGCTGCCCCGGCAGATCATTTCCAGCGACGCCCTGGAGCGCGTGGAAGTGTTCAAAGGCCCGAACGCCTTCATCAATGGCGTGACCCCGACCGGCTCCGGCATCGGCGGTGGCGTCAACCTGCAGCCCAAGCGTGCCGGCGACGAGCCGCTGCGCCGCTACACCACCGACATCAACAGTGAAGGCCGGATCGGTCAGCACCTCGATATCGGCCAGCGTTTCGGCGAAGACAACCGCTTTGGCGCGCGGGTCAACCTGTCCCAGCGCGAAGGCGACACCGGCATCGATCACGAAAACCAGCGCTCGAAACTGTTCGCCATCGGCCTCGATTATCGCGGTGACGCGCTGCGTATTTCCGGTGACTTCGCCTACCAGAAAGAACGCGTCAACGGTGGCCGCAACTCGGTCAACCTCGGCACCGCCACGCACATTCCGGACGCGCCGTCGGCCGACACCAACTACGCGCCAAAGTGGGGCTACACCGACATCGAAGACACTTTCGGCATGCTCCGCGCCGAATACGACCTGAACGACAACTGGACCGCGTACGTTGCCGGCGGCGCCAAGCACACCCGCGAAGTCGGCCGCTACAACTCAACCACGCTGGTGGGCAACAACGGCGCCTCGTACACCACCGGCTCGTTCATCCCCCACGACGAGGACAACACCAGCCTGATGGCCGGCCTCAACGGCAAATTCAACACCGGCGCGGTCAGCCACAAGCTCAATTTCGGTTTGAGCGGCCTGTGGGCCGAACAGCGCAGCGCCTATGATTTCGACCTGACCCAGTACGCCAACAATATCTACCACCCGGTGGAAACGCCGTCGCCGGTCGGTAATTTTTCCGGCGGCGACCTCAGCGATCCGGGCATCGTCGGCAAGACCTTCAACCGCAGCCTCGCGCTCTCCGACACCCTCGGTTTCTTCGATGACCGCCTGCTGATCACCGCCGGCCTGCGTCGTCAGCAACTGGTGGTGCAAGGCTACAACTACGCCAGTTACGGCAGCAGCAGCCGCAAGTCGAGCTACGACGAATCGATCACCACGCCGGTCTACGGCATTGTCTTCAAACCGTGGGAGCACGTGTCGTTCTACGCCAACCACATCGAAGGTCTGGCGCAAGGCCCGACTTCGCCGACCAGCACCGGCGGTTTGCGCGTGACCAACGGCAACGAAGTCTACGCACCGGCGCGCTCCAAGCAGACCGAGGCCGGGGTCAAGGTCGACATGGGCACTTACGGCGCGAGCCTTGGCGTGTATCGCATCGAACAGCCGAGCGACGGTTACTGCGAAATCAACAGCGCCACCACCTGCACCTACGTGCGTGAAGGCGAGCAGATCAACAAAGGCGTAGAGATGAACGTCTTCGGCGAGCCGATCAACGGCCTGCGCCTGATCAGCGGCCTGACCCTGATGGACACCGAACTGCGCAACACCCAGAACGGTGCCAACGACGGCAACCGCGCCATCGGCGTGCCGAGCTTCCAGTTCAACGCCGGCGCCGACTGGGATGTACCGGGCCTGCAAGGCGTGGCGCTGAATGCGCGGATGCTGCGCACCGGCGGCCAATATGCCGATGCGGCCAACAACCTCAGCCTGCCAACCTGGAACCGCTTCGATGCCGGTGCGCGTTACGCCTTCAAGGTCGCGCAGAAAGACGTGACCCTGCGTCTGGGCGTCGAAAACCTGGCCAACAAGAAGTACTGGGAATCGGCGCAGGGCGGCTATCTGACCCAGGGTGAGCCACGGGTGGCGAAGTTGTCGGGCACCATCGACTTCTAAGCGTCATCCCGTCGTAACAAAGGCCCCGCAGCTTTACCGTT
>NZ_JABULD010000160.1:0-8932 GCF_014060985.1 Pseudomonas sp. MD195_PC81_125 | reverse complement strand
TKTTCCCCTGTGGGAGCGAGCTTGCTCGCGAAGACATCAGCCAAGACAAAGCAGAATCAAGAAACAGCCGGCTGACTGTGCGGAAACAACAGATCGACAAAGCGCTCCGCCGTCGGCTGCGGCTCGTGATTGGCCAGGCCGGCGCGTTCGTTGGCTTCGATAAACACGTACTCCGCTTGATCCGCTGCCGGCACCATCAAGTCGAGGCCGACCATTGGAATGTCCAGCGCCCGCGCTGCGCGGACGGCGGCATCGACCAGGGTCGGGTGCAGAATCGCCGTAACGTCTTCCAGCGTGCCACCGGTGTGCAGATTGGCGGTGCGGCGCACAAACAGGTGTTCGCCCGCCGGCAAAATAGTGCTGTAGTCATAACCGGCCGCGTGCAGGGTGCGCTGGGTTTCGTGGTCCAGCGGGATCTTGCTCTCGCCCCCGGTGGCGGCTTGCCGGCGTCGACTCTGGGCCTCGATCAATGCACCGATCGAATGATGGCCGTCACCCACCACCTCGGCGGGACGACGAATCGCTGCCGCCACCACTTCAAAACCGATCACCAGAATCCGCAGATCGAGACCTTCGTGGAAGCTTTCGAGCAGCACGCGGCTGTCGAAATGCCTGGCGGCTTCGATGGCCTGCTGCACCTCTTCAATGCTCTGCAAATCCACCGCCACGCCCTGGCCCTGTTCACCGTCGAGCGGCTTGACCACCACCCGCTGATGCTCATCAAGAAACGCCAGGTTGTCGTCGGCGTTGCCCGCCAGTTGCTGCGAGGGCAGCTTCAGGCCGGCGCCTTTCAACACTTTGTGAGTCAGGCTTTTGTCTTGGCACAGACTCATGCTGATCGCGCTGGTCAGGTCGCTCAGCGATTCGCGGCAACGCACGCGACGTCCGCCATGGCTGAGGGTGAACAGCCCGGCTTCGGCGTCGTCCACCTGCACGTCGATGCCTCGCCGATGCGCCTCCTCGACGATGATCCGCGCATAAGGGTTGAAATTGGCTTCCGGCCCGGGCCCGAGGAACAGCGTCTGATTGATGCCGTTCTTGCGTTTGATGGCGAAGGTCGAGAGGTTGCGAAAGCCGAGTTTGGCGTAGAGATTCTTGGCCTGACGGTTGTCGTGCAGCACCGACAGGTCGAGATAACTCAGGCCACGACTCATGAAGTGTTCGATCAAATGCCGCACCAGCACTTCGCCGACGCCGGGCCGCGAGCACTGCGGATCCACCGCCAGGCACCACAGGCTGCTGCCGTGTTCCGGATCGTTGAAGGCTTTCTGATGATTGAGGCCCATGACGCTGCCGATTACTGCGCCGCTGTCTTCATCTTCGGCCAGCCAATAAACCGGGCCGCCCTGATGATGCGGAGTCAGTCGCGTGGCATCGATCGGCAACATGCCGCGTGCCTGATACAGCAGATTGATCGCCTGCCAGTCCGCTTCGCTCTGCGCGCGGCGAATGCGGAAGCCGCGAAACACGCGGGTGGCCTGGCGGTAATCGCTGAACCACAGGCGCAGGGTATCGGACGGGTCGAGAAACAGTTGCGTCGGTTCGAGCCCGAGAATCTGTTGCGGTGCGGCAACGTACAGAGCGATATCGCGTTCGCCGGGCTGCTCGTTGAGCAGTTCCTGGGCCAGTGTCGCCGGATCAGGAAAGGTGTGACCGATCAGCAGCCCGGCCCCAGCCGCAATGCACGGCAATGGGGTCGGCGCCCAGTGTGCTGCCGTCTTCGGCCAGACGCGCCTGCAAGCGTTCATACGACGGTGTCTGGCCGCGCAACAGGCGTTGATTGATAGCCGTGGCGTGAGGTTTCATCAATCAGATTCCTTGTTCACTGAGCCACAGGTTCAGGGCCGCCAGTTGCCACAGTTTCGAACCGCGCAAAGGCGTCAGTTGGCCTTGCGGATCCGTCAGCAGTTTGTCGAGCATGGCCGGGTTGAACAGGCCGCGATCCTGGCTCGGATCCAGCAGCAGTTCACGCACCCAGTTCAGGGTGTCGCCTTGCAAATGCTTGAGGCCCGGCACCGGGAAGTAACCTTTCTTGCGGTCGATCACTTCGCTTGGAATCACCAGACGCGCCGCTTCTTTCAGCACTTGTTTACCACCGTCCGGCAGCTTGAACTGACCGGGAATCCTTGCGGAGAGCTCAACCAGGCGATAGTCGAGAAACGGCGTGCGCGCCTCCAGACCCCAAGCCATGGTCATGTTGTCGACGCGTTTGACCGGGTCGTCCACCAGCATCACCGTGCTGTCCAGACGCAGGGCTTTATCGACCGCGGCCTCGGCGCCGGTTTGGGCGAAATGCTCTTTCACGAAGTCGCCAGCGGCGTCATTCGCGGTCAGCCATTTCGGCTGCACGGTGGCGGCATAGTCGTCGTAGCTGCGGTCGAAGAACGCCGCGCGATAGGCCGCGTAGGGATCGGCCGCACCGTCGACCTGCGGGTACCAGTGATAACCGGCGAACAGTTCGTCGGCGCCCTGGCCGCTCTGCACCACTTTGCAGTGCTTGGCCACTTCGCGCGACAGCAGATAGAAGGCGATGCAGTCGTGGCTGACCATCGGCTCGCTCATCGCGCGGAACGCAGCGGGCAGTTGCTCAATGATCTCTTTTTCGTCGATGCGCAATTGATGGTGCTGCGTGCCGTAGTGTCTGGCGATCAGATCGGAATACTGAAACTCGTCACCGCGCTCGCCGCCGGCATCCTGGAAGCCGATGGAAAAGGTCGACAGGTTTTCCACACCGACTTCACGCAACAGGCCGACGAGCATGCTCGAATCGACACCGCCGGACAGCAGCACGCCGACATCCACTGCCGCCCGTTGACGAATCGCTACCGCTTCGCGGGTGCTGTCGAGCACGCGGTCGCGCCAGTCTTCGAGGGTCAGGTTTTTCTCGTCGTCGTGCGGGCCGTAGGGCAGGGTCCACCAGGTTTTCTGTTCGGTGCGGCCATCGGCTTCAACGCGCATCCAGGTCGCTGGTGGCAGCTTTTCGATGCCCGCGAGCAAAGTGCGTGGAGCCGGCACCACTGCATGGAAATTCAGGTAGTGATTGAGCGCCACCGGATCGAGGATCGGGTTGATGTCGCCGCCCTTGAGCAGCGCCGGCAGGGCCGAGGCAAAGCGCAAACGCTGGCCGGTGCGCGACAGGTACAAAGGCTTCACGCCGAGGCGGTCACGAGCGATGAACAGGCGCTGCGCATCGCGTTCCCAGATGGCGAAGGCGAACATGCCGTTGAGTTTTGGCAGCAGCGCTTCGCCCCAGGCGTGGTAGCCCTTGAGCAGCACTTCGGTGTCACCACCGGAATAGAAGGCATAGCCGAGCGCTTCGAGTTCGGCACGCAGTTCCGGGAAGTTGTAGATCGCGCCGTTGAAGGCCAGGGACAAGCCCAGCTGGCTGTCGATCATCGGCTGTGCCGAGCCGTCCGACAGATCCATGATTTTCAGGCGACGATGGCCGAGGGCAATCGGCCCTTGGGCATGGAAGCCCCACGCGTCTGGGCCGCGAGGGGCCAGGTGATGGGTGATTCGCTCTACCGCTGCAAGGTCTGCAGGTTGATGATCAAAACGTAACTCGCCAGCTAATCCGCACATAAAGTCCTTACCGGTTTTTCCGTTGGGGAGGGGTGATTCAAGTCTGGCCAAAATGGCCGGTACTCAGAAACTGACCCGCTGCAGATGTGGGAGTTTTAGAACGATGAGTTATAAGAGGCGGCGACTGACCAGCGGCCAGCCGCCATTTTTCATTTGCCGCGAATCAACGTGCGCAACGCGAAACGGTTGGGATGGCACGCCTCGGCGACGCTTTTGGGCAGTGGCAGCGGCTCGTTGTCCAGCCACGCCGCGAGCAGTTCGCCCGACAGCGGCGCGGTGATCAGCCCGCGTGAACCATGGCCGCTGTTGACGTACAGGCCATCGAGCCACGGGCAGGCGATGTCCGGCACTTGGCGCGCATCCTTGCTCAACGCGGCATAGGCCTCGGCGAAGGCTTCGCGGTCGGCGAGGGGGCCGACAATCGGCAGATAGTCAGGACTGGTGCAGCGGAATGCGGCGCGTCCTTCCAGGGTTTCCGGGGGCAGCCCATTGATGTGCAGACGCGCTACCAGATCGCTGGAGATCTCTTTGAGCATCGCCAGATTGCCCAGGTGTTCGGCGGTGGTCGGTGTCAGGTCATCGCTGTTGAAGTCGAAGCTGGCGCCAAGCGTGTGTTCGCCCAGACGTGCCGGGGCGACATAACCTTCGGCGCAGACCACGGTGCGCAGCGCCTGGCTCGCGATGGTTTGCGGCAGGCGCGTGATCTGCCCGCGAATGCGCTTGAGCGGCAGCTCGACACTTTGCGCAAAGCGTTTGATCTCCGCTGCGCCGGCCAGCACCACCACTGGCGCGCTGGCGAGCACCCGTTCGCCGTCGAGGGCTTGCCACTGTCCCTCGACCTTGCGCAGTTCCAGCGCATCGTGATGCTTGAGCAGTTCGATGTTCGCTTGCGCGGCTTGCGCCTGACACAGCGCGGGCGGATGCACCCAGCCCCCTTCGGGATAGTACAAACCGCCATGGGCCAGACCGATGCCGGCCTGAATCTCGGCTTGCGGCTGATCGACCCAGTGCACCAGGTCTTCCGGGAATGCCGCGGCCAGTTGCGCCTGACGCTCGGCTTCCTTGGCATTGAACGCCAGTTGCAGCACGCCGCAATCGTCCCAGTCGGTGCCGCGTTGCAGGGTTTCCAGCAGACGGCGGGTGTAGCCGAAGCCGCTGACGATCAGTTGCGACAACGCCGTGCCGTGGGCCGACAACTTCAGGTACAGCACGCCCTGTGGATTGCCTGACGCTTCCTGCGCCACCTCGGCATGCCGCTCCAGCAGACTGACCTGCCAACCGCGCGCCGCGAGGCTGGCGGCCGTGGCACAACCGGCCAGTCCGGCGCCGATCACCAGCGCCCGACGGTCAGCGGTCAGCGGAGCAGGGCGGGCGAACCACGGTTTGTCCGGCAGCGGGAGCGCGACATCCTGCGGCCAGCCGAGAAACTCGCCGCGCAGGATCTCCCACTTGTGGCCGATGCCCGGCGTGCGTTTCATCTTGAACCCGGCGGCGTTGAGCAGACGCCGCACCCAACCGGTGCTGGTGAAGGTACTGATGGTCGAGCCGGGCGCCGCCAGTCGAGCCAGTTCGACGAACAGTTCGGCGGTCCACATGTCGGGGTTTTTCGCCGGGGCGAAACCGTCGAGAAACCACGCGTCAATCTGTGCATCGAGTTGCGGCAATTGTTCCAGCGCATCGCCGATCAGCAGCGTCAGCGTGACCCGGCCGTTGCCGAGGACGATCCGCTGAAAGCCCTGATGGATTGCCACGTAATGGGTCAGCAGTTGATTGGCCAGCGGCTTGAGTTGCGGCCACAGGGCCAGAGCCCGCTGCAGATCCGCCGGACTCAACGGGTACTTTTCGACACTGACAAAATGCAGCCGCGCACCGGCTACTGCGTGCTGCTCGAACAGTTGCCAGGCGCAGAGAAAATTCAGCCCGGTGCCAAACCCGGTTTCACCGATCACCAGTCGCCCGTGCGCCGGCAACGCGGCAAAGCGCTCGGCCAGGCGATTCTGTTCGAGGAACACGTAACGGGTTTCATCCAGCCCCGACTGGTCGGAAAAGTACACATCGTCGAACACCCGCGAGCGCGGGCGTCCCTGGTCATCCCAGTCGAGTTGGGCGTGGGGCAGTACAGGTTTCATGGCAGGCTCGGCAACGACAAGGCGGCCATTCTAGCTGATTGGGTGGAAGGGGCTTGATCCATGGCAAGGCCTGGCTGCGCAGCCTCGAAGACAATCAATGATTTGGGCGCTGATCAGAGCAACCTGTGGCGAGGGGATTTATCCCCGATCGGCTGCGTAGCAGTCGCAATCCCGCGACCAGCGTGCATCTGGCGTTGAATGGTTTTGGGGCCGCTGCGCTGCCCATCGGGGATAAATCCCCTCACCACAGAGTTTTTCTTGAAGCCAAAAGGAACGGAATTTCTCCGTCGTACCCATGCCCAATCCGCTAGTCTTGCTGAATCCTGGAAGGAGCCGTGCCCATGTTTGAATCCGCCGAAATCGGCCATGCCATCGACAAAGAGACTTACGACGCGGCTGTGCCTGCCTTGCGTGAAGCACTGCTGGAAGCGCAGTTCGAATTGCAGCAGCAGAAGCGCTTCCCGGTGATCATTCTGATCAACGGCATCGAGGGCGCCGGCAAGGGCGAGACCGTCAAGTTGCTCAACGAGTGGATGGATCCGCGTCTGATTGAGGTGCGTACTTTCGATCAGCAAACCGATGAAGAACTGGCACGGCCACCGGCGTGGCGTTACTGGCGGATGCTCCCGGCCAAGGGACGGATGGGCGTGTTCTTCGGCAACTGGTACAGCCAGATGCTTCAGGGGCGAGTCCATGGTTTGTTCAAGGATCCGCGTCTGGATCAGGCGATCAACGCCGCCGAGCGTCTGGAAAAGATGCTCTGCGATGAAGGCGCGCTGATCTTCAAGTTCTGGTTTCACCTGTCCAAGAAACAGATGAAGGCCCGCCTCAAGGCGCTGGCCGACGACCCGCTGCACAGTTGGCGCATCAGCCCGCTGGACTGGCAGCAATCGCAGACCTACGACAAGTTCGTCAAATACGGCGAGCGCGTGTTGCGCCGCACCAGCCGCGACTACGCGCCCTGGCACATCATCGAAGGCATGGACGCGAACTACCGCAGCCTCGCGGTGGGCAAGATCCTGCTGGAGGGCTTGCAGAATGCGCTCAAGCGTCCTGAGGTGCACACCGAAGAGGTCAACGCCGCCCCGTTGGGCACTGCCGTCGACGAACTCAACCTGCTCGACAGCCTCGACCTGAACCAGCAGCTGGAAAAGAAAGATTACGAAGAACAACTGATCACCGAGCAGGCGCGGCTGTCCGGGTTGATGCGTGACAAGCGCATGCGTCGCCATGCGTTGGTGGCGGTGTTCGAAGGCAATGATGCGGCGGGCAAGGGCGGGGCGATTCGCCGGGTGGCGGCGGCGCTCGATCCACGTCAGTACAGCATCGTGCCGATTGCTGCGCCGACCGAGGAAGAGCGCGCGCAACCGTATCTGTGGCGCTTCTGGCGGCACCTGCCGGCACGCGGCAAGTTCACCGTGTTTGATCGCTCCTGGTATGGCCGGGTGCTGGTGGAGCGAGTCGAAGGCTTTTGCAGCCCGGCCGACTGGTTGCGCGCCTACAGCGAGATCAATGACTTCGAAGAGCAGATCGCGGACGCCGGGGTCATCGTCGTCAAGTTCTGGCTGGCGATCGACAAGGACACGCAGATGGAACGTTTCCAGGCTCGCGAGCAGATCCCGTTCAAGCGCTTCAAGATCACCGAGGACGACTGGCGCAACCGCGACAAGTGGGACGCCTACCGCGCCGCCGTGGGCGACATGGTCGACCGCACCAGCACCGAGATTTCGCCGTGGACACTGGTCGAGGCCAATGACAAACGCTGGGCGCGGGTCAAGGTGCTGCGCACGATCAACCGCGCGCTCGAAGAGGCGTTCGAGAAGTCCGACAAGCGCGCGAAAAAACACAAGGACTGAGGCGATGGGCACGCATACGCGGGGTGAATGATTGTCGCGGTCGGCGGCGGGGTGGACTTATCCTCGGTTGACTCTCCTCCGACAACAATAATTGAGGTATGCCATGCGTGAAGTGGTGATCGTCGACAGCGTGCGGACCGGCCTGGCCAAGTCGTTTCGCGGCAAGTTCAACCAGACCCGCCCCGACGACATGGCGGCCCATTGCGTCAACGCGCTGTTGTCGCGCAACGACATTGACCCGGCCAGCGTCGAGGACTGCATTGTCGGCGCTGGCTCCAACGAGGGTGCGCAGGGTTACAACATCGGTCGCAACGTGGCGGTGCTCTCGCGGCTGGGCACCCATGTGGCCGGCATGACCCTCAACCGTTTTTGCTCCTCGGGTTTGCAGGCGATTGCGATTGCCGCCAACCAGATTGCTTCCGGTTGCAGTGACATCATCGTCGCCGGTGGCGTCGAGTCGATCAGCCTGACCCTGAAAAGCGTCAACACCGATCACCTGATCAATCCGCTGCTCAAGCAGCAAGTGCCGGGCATCTACTACACCATGGGGCAGACCGCTGAAGTGGTGGCGCGTCGTTATGACGTGAGTCGCGAGGCGCAGGATCGCTATGCGCTGCAAAGCCAGTTGCGCACCGCCCAGGCTCAGGCGGCCGGGCTGTTCGATGACGAAATTGTGCCGATGGCGGTCAAGTACCGGGTCGAGGACAAGAACAGCGGCGAGGTGCAGATCCTCGACGGCATCGTCGATCGCGACGACTGCAACCGCCCGGACACCACGTATGACAGCCTCGCCGGACTGAAGCCGGTGTTTGCCGAGGACGGTTCAGTAACCGCCGGCAACTCGTCGCAGTTGTCTGACGGCGCGTCGATGACGCTGGTGATGAGCCTGGAAAAAGCCCTGCAACTGGGGCTCAAGCCGAAGGCGTTTTTCCGCGGCTTCACCGTGGCCGGTTGCGAGCCGGACGAAATGGGCATCGGCCCGGTGTTCTCGGTGCCGAAACTGCTCAAGGCCAAGGGCCTGCAAGTGGCCGATATCGATCTGTGGGAACTGAACGAGGCGTTTGCTTCACAGTGCCTGTATGCCCGCGACCGTCTGGAGCTCGACAACGAAAAATACAACGTCAACGGCGGCTCGATTTCCATCGGCCACCCGTTCGGCATGACCGGCTCGCGGCAGGTCGGACATCTGGTGCGTGAGTTGCAACGGCGCAATCTGCGTTACGGCATCGTGACCATGTGCGTGGGCGGCGGGATGGGGGCGACGGGGTTGTTTGAGGCGGTGCGCTGAACCCTGGAAGGTGGGGTGGTTGATCTACCGCTTTCGCGAGCAGGCTCGCTCCCACATTGGAATGCATTCACCTGTGG